>JAFAKB010000025.1 GCA_019235885.1 Candidatus Eremiobacterota bacterium
CAATCCCAACTCTCAACGTCGTCATCCCTGTCATCCGCGGAACGGCGCGCCGAGCGCGATCGTGAGGGTGAGCTTCCCGCGCGTGACCTCGAACGTGTGCGGCAGACCGTCGTACGCGCGACGCTGCGTTTGAAACGTCCCGTATTCCCACCAAAACTTGCCGTCGAGTTTCACGACGATATCGTTCGTTCGCAAACCGGCGGCGTACGCCGGGCCGCCAGGCCGCACGAACGCCCGCATCTGTCCGTCGACGGTCTTGGAGAGCGAATAGAAGTACGTCGGCGCCGACCCCGGGACGTACGCGACGCCGCGGCCGAAGAGGGCGTCGGCGAGCTGCGGGTTCTCGACCATCCATGTCCGGAGGTTGAAGAGAACCGCGAAACCCGCTTCGCGTATGCCGCTCTGCGTATCGGGCCAGCGCTCGCGCAACCGCTGGTCGGCGCGAACGTCGTGCCATTGATCGACCGGCCATCCGGCGCAGTCGCGCAGCTCGAGGCTCGTGTCGAGGTAGCGCGTTTCCTCGTTCGCGCGGCCGACCACCCGGCTACCGACGACCGCCAGCGCCGAGTAGGTCGCGGTCGCACAGTCGCGATCCGCCGGCATGCTCGCGAGCCGGATCCCGTTGACTTCCGGCCAGCCCCCGCTGATCTCGCGATAGACCGCGTCGGCCGCGATCGGACCGTAGATGCTGCCGTCATCTGCTACGGCGATCGTCCGAGCCGCGTCGGCCGGGGCGAACAAGCCGTTCGGCGCTGGTGCGGTTTGCGCCGCGGCCGGCGCGATGAACGCAAACGCGGCCGTTCCGAGCAAGCGGGGTCCGAATACTACAACGGCGAGCGTCGCGAGCGTCGCAACCACAATCTGATACGGAAGCGTCGCTTTGGTGATATCGTCAACGCCCACGCCCGCGTAGTTCGCGACCCACACGTTCTGCGTGTTGGTCGGATCGCAGACGTTCTGCACCTGCACCACCGCCATCACCGCGGCGACCAGCGCGACGGCCGGAAGCACGTGCAGCGTCGCGAGGACCGTGTAGACGCCGATGCCGACGCCGTACGGGTTGAGCGGGCCGCGGTACAGCGCGAGCGGCGAGAGCAGCCCGAACAGCACGACGTACGCGAGCGGCGAGCGCGGCGCAGCCGCCGCGACCAGCGGCGTCACCGCGCCTTGCACTTGAGGCGTGTTTGCCGCGACGAGCAGCATCCCGATGCCGATCATCAGGATCGTCGCCGGCGCGACGTCCTCGATCCCGCGAATCCACGCGGCAACCAGCGTCTGCACCGCCGCGCGCGGCCGCGTCACCAGCACGCCGTAGACCGACGCGAGCGCGAAGCCGACGATCGCGTCGACCCCGAAGCCGCGCAGCAGCACCAACGGCAGAACCGGCGTGATCAGCGCCAGGACGTCGGCGCGCTTGCGCGGCGCTTCGCCCGGCACGACGCTCGTCGCGTAGTCGCGCGTCGCGCGGGCGCGCACGAGCGCGTATGCGACGAGGACGACGGCCTGCACGGCGAAGATCGCGAAGGCGTAGCTTTGGAACGTCGTGCGGTCGACGCCGAAGAGCGTGCTGTAGAACTTCCACTGCGCGATGTTCAAGATGTAGCCCAGCCCGAACGCCATCAGGAACAGCGTCGCCGACGTGGCGCGCGGTACGCCGACCGTCATCATGACCGGCAGCACGATCGTGCCGATCATGATGATCGCGCCAAGTCCGGTGACGGTGGTGAACAGCACCGCGACCACCAGGCACAGCAGCAGCGAGAGCACCAGCGGGCGGTCGCCGCCGAACTCCGCCGCGTACGTCACGAGCGTCTCGGCGATTCCGGTCGAGAGCACGACCCGGCTGAGCAGCGCGCCGAAGAACAGCGTCGCGTAGACCGGAGCGAGCTTCACCGCGCCTTGCACGATGACCGACGGAAGGTCGTGCGCGACCTTCGGATCGTCGGACGGCAGCGGAACGTGCACCAGCGGAACGCCCGCGAGCGCGGCCGTTGCGAGCGCCATCAGCGGCACCGCGAGCAGCGCGGGAATCTTGCGCGCGATCATCAGCCCCGCCAGGGCGAGGAAGACGACGACGATCGCGACGCCGGCTAGCGCGTGGATCGCATCACCTCGTCCCACGGCGGGACCGTGCCGTTGCGCAGGTAGTCTTCGCGCATCACGCCGTCGATGCGGTCGGCGCAGCGCTGTGCGTCGTCTTCCGCGAGGCGGTAGTGCGTGAGGACGTGCGCGAGCCCGGGCTCGGTGCTCTCCCGGCGCCAGGCGGCGGCATACAGCGGCTCGGTGTTCGCAAGCGCGTCGCGCAGCTCCCAGCACAGGTACTTCGCGACGCCCAGGCTGCGGTAGACCTGCCCGAGTCCCGGCTTCGTCGCGTGCGCGCGCGCGTCGTCGTAGTAGTCGTGCGCCTCTTTTCCGATCTGCAAGCGGCGCGCCAGCTCGTCGTAGCGCAGCGCGCCCAGCTGCATCGCGGCGACCGCGTCCGAATGGAGCGGCGGGCGCGCCGACCACAGGTGCCGCAGCACCGTTTCGGCGCGGGTCCGAATGCCGGCGAGATCCATCGTCTGCGCGCGCGCCTGCACGCGCGGATCGAACGGGTCGCGCCAGAACAGGTAGTCGGGCGGATCGGACGGCGTCGTGCGCAGCAGCGCGCGAATCGCCTGCAACTGGTCGAGGTCGTCCGCGAAGCGCGGATCGTCGCTGCCGAAGAACGCGCGCGCGAACGCGCGGTGCCAGCTCCGCTCGTCGACCGGCACCGCTTGCCAGGCGCTGGCCGCGGCGTACGCGAGGGACGGCCACGTCGCTTCGTAGAGCGTCTCGCCGTCGTCGTGCCAGACCGTCATGAACATCCCGAGCACCCCGCGCGCGCCCTTCGCCTCCGCGGTGAATCGAGCGACGTTCCCGTACGCGGTCGCCAGATCGGGATAGATCTCGTTCCAGTTCGCCGCCCCCGGCGCGATCATCTGGTCGAAGCCGGCGTTCGCGACCGTGTCGATGTACGGCTTGTACGTCTTCTCGACGCCGTAGTGGAACGTCACGACGACGGTATCGCGCGGGATCAGCTTGAGGATGCTGGGGTCCTGCTGGATCGCATCGTCCCAGATCATCGGCCGCGCGCCGCTGCCGTTCAGAAAGGAGGCGACGCGCGTGACGTGATCGGCGAAGACCTGCGGCGTGCGCGGGGTGCGGCCGCGGCCCAGGTCGATCGGTTCGTCGGACCCCAGGTGGACGAACGGCACCGGCTTCGCGGCGTCGGTGACGCTCTTTATCAGCGGCTCGAGGTAGGCATACGTGCGCGGATCGCTTTCAGCCAGCAGATAGCCGTGCGGGAGCTCGGCGAGCGGCGCGAGCACTTCCCACTTGAGCGACTCGTGCATGTGCGCGAACGTCTGCTGCTCCGGAATCAGCGTGACGTGAAACCGCCGCGCGTAGACCGCGAGCTCGTGAAGCTGCGCCGGCGTCCAGCCGTTCGGCCAGGCGACGAACGGATGGCGCGGGTCGGCGACGACCTGCTCCATGTACGGCGACCAGCCGTTGATCTTCAGCGACGCCAGCGTGCGAATCCGGTACTTCGCGTACGCCATCGTCGGAAACGGCCCGCGCGAGACGTCGTCCGACACGATGCGCCAGCGCATCGCCGGTGCGTCGTCGACGTCGACGCACGGGAGCACCCAGCGCCCACGGCTGCGCACGGGAAGCTGCGCGAGCGTCATAAGGGCATCGAAGGCGCCTTCGTGATCATTCCGCGGTCCGTACCGGCCGTGATTCAGCTGATCGCTGATTTCGACGGACGAGCCGACTCGTAGGTGATACCTCGTCTCGGAATACGCGGGCAGCGGCGGAAGGTCGGCCCCCGTTATCTCGATCACCTCGACGTTCGAGCGTTTTGCAAGCACCGGCGCCGGGATGCCGAGCGCGGTCCAGCGTTCGCGGAGCAGCTCGAACCCGCCGCGATCGACGTTCGCCGGGAAGCGCAGCGGGCGATCCAACGCGTACGGCGCTCGGCACGGGTTCGAGCGCACGAGCCCGGGCTGGGGAACCAGCGGCGGGATCGGGACGGCGTTCGTCGTGGCGGCGGAGGGGCTCGCCTCCGTCGCGGCGGCTCCGGCGAGTAGGACGAACGCCGCGACGAGGAACGATCGCACGCCGCGCGCTACACCGGCGCGTGCGCCGTCTCCTCGCCGCCGTCTGCTCCGCCGCGCTCCTGTGCGCCGTCGCGCCCGCGACGGCGGCCGACCGAGGGACGAACGCGCTCGCCGTCGCGACCGCGTTGCCGCGCGACGCGACCGCACAGATCGACCGCCTCGTCGAGGACGGCATCCGGGCCGGCGACTTTCCCGGCGCGGTGCTCGTCGCCGCGTCCTCGCAGCGCGTGCTGTACCGTAAGGCGTACGGTGCGCGCAGCTACGAGCCGCGCACGATTCCCAACGACCCCGCGACGGTCTACGAGTTCGCCTCGGTGACGAAGCCGGCGATCACCGCGACCGCGGTGATGATCCTGGTCCAGCGCGGCGTGCTGCGCACCTCCGACACCGTCGCGCGCTGGATCCCGGAATTCGCCCAGAACGGCAAGCACGGCGTGACGATCGCGGAAATGCTCACGCACACCGCCGGGATGCCGCCCTCGTTCAAGGAGTCCGACTACGGCGCCGACCGCGCGAGGATCCTGAGGCACGCGTACGAGGCGCCGCTGCGCTTCGCGCCGGGGACGAGCAACGAGTACAGCAACCTCGCCTTCATCGTTCTCACCGAAGTGGTCGCGCGCGCGAGCGGAAAGCCGTACGAGCGCTTCGTGCACGACGAGCTGTTCGCGCCGCTCGGGATGCGCGACTCGTTCTTCGACGTCACGCTCGACGCCGCACACCGCGCGCGGCTCGCGCCGCAGCTGCGCGGCGAGACGACGGAGCTGCTGCGCAAGCGGTTCGGCACCGTTCCCGGCGTGAACGGCCACGCCGGCCTGCTCGCGACCGCCGGCGACGTCGCGAGGCTCGCCGTCGGATACCTGCGCGCGGCGCGCGATCTGCCGGCGCCCCGATTTCCGCTCGCCCCGCAGACCGTGCGCGCGATGACGACGCCGCGCTACGTCGGCGACGGCGAAGTGCGCGCGCTGGGCTGGGACCTCGACAGCGGGTTCTCGCGCAACCGTGGCGACGTGCTGCCGCGCGGCGGCTTCGGCCACACCGGCTCGTCGGGGACGAGCGTGTGGATCGATCCCGCGACCGACCTCGCCGTCGTCTTCGCTTCGAACGCGCACTACCCGGACGACAAGGGGCACAGCACCGTTCCGCTGGAGGCGGCGATCAACGCGATCGTCTCGGCGCGCACGCGCTACGCGGCCAGCGGCGCCGATCCGCTCGCGGCCGCGCGCGCGCAGGACGCGCAGTTCTCCGCGGAAGCCGCGCGCAGCGCGCTCGGTTTTCCGGCCAGCCCGGGCCCCGCGCCGACGCCGCGTCCGTCGCCTTCGCCGCGGACCTCGTTTTCGCCGGCGCCTGCAGCGTCGTCGCCGCCGCCGTGAACGCGCGCGCCGCGCTGCTGCTCGCCTCGTCGTTGCTCTCGAGCAGTGATGAAGAGGTCGTGCAGCGCGTGCACGCGCGCATCGTCGCCGAGAACGTGCTGGTGCAGGCGTGCACGGACGTGCAGGCGCGCGATCCGGAACCCGGGCTGGCGTCGATTCACTTCAGCTACGAGATCCACGGCGCGCGCGTCGGAACGACGGCGCGCTACGCCGGCCGGGTCACCTTCGCGCTCGGCGAGGTGACGCTGCGCGTCCCGAAGTCGATCGTCTGGAAAGGGATGACGTCGGCCGACCGCGAGCGCGCCGACGCGTTCGTGCGCGCGATATACCACCATGAAGTCGGCCACGTGCGCATCGGCGAGTTGCTGCGCGACGCGCTGAACGCGAACGGCACGATCAACGCCGCCGACTACTTCGCGTTCGGCGCGCAAGCCGACGCGCTCGGCCGCGAGGGCTTCGAGCGCTTCAAGCACGAGGAAGCCGCCTACGACGAGCTGACCGACCACGGCCGCAAACAGCACCTCGCGTCCGGCGAGCTCGCCGGGCCCGACACCGTCCTCGATTGCAGGTGACCGCGATCTCCTAAAGAATACCGAGGAAAACGCCCGGGCACTCTTCCGCGAGGTGGTTATGTTCGTTTTGCGCCGTATCGTCAGATCGCTGGCAGTTCTCGCAGCGCTCGCGCTGCTGTTCGCGGGGAACGGCAACGTGCTCGCCGCCGGACTGTACGGTTTGAGCGGACCCGTCCCACCCGACTCCGCGCTGTCGAAGAGCTCGGCGGCGCACGGCTTCGACCTCGCGAGCCTCGATCCGACGTGCCCGGCGTGCAAGGACTTCGCGCAGTTCGCGACCGGCGGCTGGAAGACGAACAATCCGATCCCGGCCGATCGCACGAACTGGGGGCGCGCCAACGTCCTGTTGCAGCAGAATCAACAGACGGTGCGGGGCATCCTCGAGGATGCGGAGCGTGCCGACGCCGCGCCCGGCTCCAACATGCAGAAGGTGGGCGACTTCTACCGCTCCTGCATGGACATGAAGGCGCGCGACGCGGCCGGCATCTCGCCGCTGAAGGCGCAGCTCGACCGCATCGCCACGGCGACGCCCGCCGATCTCCCGGCGCTGCTCGCCGACCTCCACGTCGAGGGCGTCAACGCGTTCTTCGGCGCGGGCGGAACCGCGGACCAAAAGAACTCGGACGCGACGATCATCGGCTTCGGCCAGGGCGGCCTGGGGCTGCCGGACCGCGACTTCTACCTGAAGACCGACGCCAAGTCTCAGGCGATCCGCGACGCGTACGTCGACTACATCGTGCGCGACCTCGCGCTGGCCGGCACGGATCAGGCGACAGCGCGCGCGCAAGCGGGCCGCATCATGGCCCTCGAGACCGCCATCGCGAAGTTCTCGCGCGACAACGTCGCGCTCAACGACGTCGAGCTCAACTACCACAAGACCGATCTGCGCGGGATGCAGCAAGCCGCGCCGGCGTTCGACTGGAGCCGCTACTTCACAGCGCGCTCGCTGCCGGCCGCGACGGCGCCGATCAACCTGAGCGACGCCGGCTACGCGCGCAACATCGCCGAGTTGATGGCTGCCACACCAATCGACGACGTGCGCGCCTACCTGCGCTGGCAGCTGATCGACAACTACGACGGCGTCCTTTCCCAGCCGTTCGTCGACTCGGCCTTCGCGTTCAACGCGGCGCTGACCGGCGCGAAGCAGCAGCGCCCCCTCGATCAGCGCTGCACGGCCTTGACCGACGGCTACCTCGGGGAGGCGCTCGGCGCGGTCTACGTCGCGAAGGCGTTCTCGCCGGAGGCGAAAGCGCGCGCGAGCGCGATGATCGCGAACCTGCGCTCGGTGCTGCGCGACGACATCGCCACCCTCTCCTGGATGAGCGAGGCGACCCGCAAGGCGGCGCTCACGAAGCTCGACGCGTTCAACGTGAAGGTCGGCTACCCCGACAAGTGGCAAGACTACTCGCGCTTCAACGTCGTGGCCGGCCCGTTCGTGGCGAACACGATCGCGGGGAACCGCTTCGGCACGCTGATCAACGACGAGCGCATCGGCAAGCCGCGCGACCGCACGCTGTGGGGGATGACGCCGCCGACCGTCAACGCCTACTACAGCCCGATCAATAACGAAATCGTCTTTCCCGCCGGAATCCTGCAGCCGCCGTTCTTCAACCCGACGAACGACGATGCGATCAACTACGGCGGGATGGGCGCCGTCATGGGCCACGAGATGACCCATGGCTTCGACAACACCGGCCGCAAGTTCGACGAGCACGGCAACAACCGCGACTGGTGGACACCGGCCGACGCGGCGGCGTTCGAGCAGCGCGCGGCCTGCGTCGAGCAGGAGTTTTCCGGCTTCAAGGTCGGCGACCTGAACATCAACGGCAAGTTCGTGCTCGGTGAGGCGATCGCCGACCTCGGCGGGATCACGATCGCGTACAAGGCGTTCAAGAAGTCGCAGCTCGGCAAACCACAGCAGACGATCGACGGCTTCACCCCCGACCAGCGCTTCTTCCTCGGCTACGCGCAGTGGTTCACCCGCGAGTTCCGCGACCAGGAAGCGCGTAACCGCATCACGACCGACCCGCACCCGAACGACTACTACCGCATCGACGGGACGGTGGCGAACCTGCCGGAGTTCGCGAGCGCGTTCTTCTGCAAGGCGAACGACCCGATGGTGCGCCCCGCGGAGCAGCGCTGCAAGATCTGGTGAGCTGAAAGGGGAGCGCCGTGGCCGCACGAACCGACGGCCATGGCGCTCAGCCCGCTCGACATCGCCGTCATCGTCGCGTTCTTCGCGATCAACTTGGGGATCGGGCTGTGGTTCGCGCGCGGCAGCGGAAAGAACATCGGCGAGTACTTTCTGTCGGGCCGCAGCGCGCCGTGGTGGCTGACCGGCACCTCGATGGTCGCGACGACCTTCGCGGTCGACACGCCGCTCGCGGTGACAGGGCTCGTCGCGCAGAACGGGATCGCCGGAAACTGGCTGTGGTGGAACCTCGCCGCCAGCGGCATCCTGACCGTGTTCTTCTTCGCCGCGCTGTGGCGGCGCGCGGGCGTGCTGACCGACGTCGAGTTCATCGAGCTGCGGTACGGCGGCAAAGCCGCTTCGGCGCTGCGCGGCGTGCGCGCGGTGTACCAAGGCGTGCTCGTCAACACGATCATCATGGGCTGGGTCAATCTCGCGATGGTGAAGATCCTCAGCCTGACGCTGCACGTGCCGACGCTGCCCGCGCTCTACACCTGCCTCGCGCTGACCGCGCTGTACGTCACGATCGGCGGCTTTTGGTCGGTGCTCGTCACCGACTTTCTGCAGTTCATCGTCAAGATGTCGATGGCGGTCGTGCTCGCCGTCGCGGCCGTCGCCGCGGTCGGCGGGATCGCCGCGCTCAAGGCCGGGCTGGCGAAGGTCGACGCGCAGCACGTCGCGAGCGGCGGTGGTTCGGTCCTCGCGTTCGTGCCCTCGGGTGACGCGAGCTGGATGCCGCTCACGACCTTCCTGGTTTTCATCGGCGTCGCGTGGTGGGCGTCGTCGTATCCCGGCGCCGAGCCGGGCGGCGGCTCGTACGTCGCGCAACGTATCTTCGCCTCTCGCAGCGAGAAGGACGCGGTGATCGCGACGCTGTTCTTCAACGTCGCGCACTACGCGCTACGGCCGTGGCCGTGGATCCTGGTCGCGCTCGCGGCGCTCGTCCTCTACCCGCACGGCGTGATCGGCGCGAACGGCAAGCCGGATCCCGAGCTGGGCTACGTGCAGACGCTGGTCGACCATCTCCCCGTCGCGCTGCGCGGCCTGATGATGGCCGGCTTCCTGGCCGCATACATGTCGACGATCGGCACGCAGCTGAACCTGGGCGCTTCGTACCTCACCAACGACCTCTACCGCCGCTTCATCAAGCCCGCCGCGAGCGACGCGCACTACGTCGTCGTCTCGCGCTGGATGACGGTCCTTGCGATGGTGCTCGCCGCGATCGTCACGCTGTTCATGTCGTCGGTCAGCGAGGCGTGGAAGTACATGCTCACGCTCACCGCGGGGGTCGGGCTGGTGATGATCCTGCGCTGGTACTGGTGGCGGATCAACGCCTGGAGCGAGATCTCCGCCCTCGCCGCCTCGGCGATCGTCGGCAGCCTGTGCTACAGCAAGTACGTCGTCGCGGGCGACGATTCGAACGCCACCGCGAAGCGGCTGTTGATCACCGTCGTGGTCACGACCGTCGTGTGGCTCGTCGTCACGTTCCTCACCAAGCCGGAGAGCAACGAGACGCTCACGCGCTTCTACGGGCGGGTGCGCCCCGCCGGGAACGGCTGGAACCCCATCGCGCGGCTTGTCCCGGGCGGCTCGGAAGACAATTTGGGAATCGCCCTGCTCGACTGGGTCGCGGGGCTGGGGCTCATCTTCGGGGCGCTGTTCGGGATCGGGCGTTTGGTGCTCGGCGACATCGCGCAAGGGCTCGCGTGGTGCGCGCTGGCGCTCCTCTGCGGGATCGTCATCGCGCGCACGCTGCGCGCCCAAAGCCACCCTTAACCGCAGGCCGCAATTGCGAATGCGGCCTGCGATGGCAGGGGATGATCCCCATGAGGCGGTGAATTGGCATAGCCTCAATTTGCCATCAGACGGAGGCCTTGAGATGCGCCGTCTTAGAACCCTGCTCGACCGTCGCAGCATTACACTGTTCTTCACAGTCCTGGCGCTTGGTCTTACTGCGGGACCGGTATCGGCCGGCGCAGCGAGTGCGTTTGGCAAACTGTTGGACAAAGGCGCGTTCACCGGGGCAGAAGCGATCGGGCGAGCCGTTGTCGGCAGAAGCACCAAAATAGGCCGGACCGCTATCGCCGTAACTGCAACCGACGGGCGGTATTACGCTCACTACATCGTAGACGGAGAGATACGGCGTTCGGTCGCCGTACCAAGCGCCCGGGCGAGCTCGACAGTAGGTCTCACGACGGCGCTCGGATTAGCGGCGACTGCGCCGCACATCGTCCTCGACGTCGAAACGGTGGGACACGACTTGATCGATCGGATAGCAAAGCTCAATCGCACAGGCTTCTTCGTGCGCTTCCCGGATAACAGTGTTTATCCGTTGACGACTCTGGGGCACGGAGCTAAAGCAGAGATGGCGGTATTACGAGTCTCACATGACCTTTTCATCCCGGTCGATTCGTCGGCGAACGACGTCATCAATGCGCTATCAAACGAGCATTTTTATTCACAGCGGATCGGCGTCATCTCGCTTGTTCATGATTCAGCCGTGAACGAAGCGGTTAACGCCCTTCGCGTTCCTCACGCCGTTGTTGATGTCCGCGCTGGCGTCGCGTCGAGTTCAATTTTGTCCGAATTAGCCTCGAAGGTGCGGCCCATGAAAGGGGACATGGTCTTCATCGTTGCGCATAATGAACGCGGCGATGTAGCGATCGTTGACGGCGGGCACGTAGTCTTCCGGAAACCGATGGCAGAGCTCCAGGAATTTCTATACGACTGCTGCGGTAAGCGAGTGTTCCCGGTATCTTGCGGTTCGGCGGGATACTCCCCGGTCGGCGTGACGATTCCCGTCGTAGCCCAAATTGCAATCGCTCAGCTGAGGTTGGCGGTTGAAGCGAGAAATGCACTCGACTTTTACGACCGGCTTTCCTCAGCCCAGATGCCGTTGCTGATCGACGGTTACATCGCGAACGGTGTAATATATCATCGAATTCAGCCGTATTGGATCAGTCACCTCGAAAAATTGGAACCACTCGGCAGCGTTACATATCGGTATGGCAGTAGCTTTCGCGGTGCCGTAGACTTGATGGGTGAGGTAGCGGCATATGTTTTTGGCATTGCGATCTCCATAGCGTTACTGGCCTTGACAAATTCGAGTATTCCGTGGTTGCGACTCCTTGGTTTTCCATTGACCGTGACCGTCCAGCCGGCCATTGCAATCCTCTCGCTACCGATAGCGGCAATAATATGGATACTCTTGCTTCTGCGATTCGCACCATGGCTAGTGCGCATATTGTTCTTGCCAACATGGCCGGTTTTTGTGACGGCCGCACTCTTCATGGCGATTTATGAAGCGCTGCTCAGTGAGGATGCACGAGAGTATAGCATCGACGAACGCATTGCAAATCTTGCTACCTCAAGTCGGGCGATGTTCGAGACGGCGTCGGTAATCTACGGAGTTGCACGGGGTTAATTGCCATGTCCGCTGTAATGCAAGTCAACGAGATAGTGAACCTGCTGACGCGACGCGCTCCGGACGCACTAAATTTGCTGCAGAGGACGTACGGCTCCGATCCAATGCTGCAGTCTTTTGTGCTCGGTGAGGACGAGGCTGATGTGACCGTGCCACGCCTGCAGCTGGGGCGGGATTTAGCGCTAGCTGGTCTGAAGGAGAGCGCGGCGTTGTCGTCAGAGGCGACGCGGCGGCTCGCTGCGCGAATCAGCTTCGGCTTAAAGCTCCAATTGATTACGCAGATACTCACCACAATTGCAGGCATCGGAGTTATCACGTCACTGGCGAAATCGAACACGTCGATTGCCACATGGCTGGCGCTCGGTTCTGTCGTTTCCTCCATTTCGGGCGTGCTTGCTCAGTGGATGATGTCCTCTAAAGGAACATCAGACATTGCCGTTTCTGATCGCTACGCAAGACTCACAGCGGACGAGGTAAAAATTTCGCGCCTCATACGTGAGCTGCAAGTTTTTCAGCCGATTCGGATCGACGACAAGGCCGAATTGACGCGGCTCATTAACGAAGCGAACGGGCTAATCGAAGAAGTATGGACGCTGAGCCGTACAGTCACATGATGGCGCGCACGCTGCGCGCGAAAGGGCCGGCGTAGGTCACCCGTTCCTCGCCGGCCCGAACGTAGCGCGGATCAGTGACCGTGGTTGTTGTCGTACTCGAGCGCGTCTTCGAGCTGCTGGCGGGCGCGCTGGAGCAGATCGATGGCCTGCTCGCGGTGGCCGCCGTAGTCGCGCTGGTCGCGCTGGAGCATGTCGATGGCCTGCTCGACGTGGCGCATCTCGGCGCGAATGTTGCGGTCGCTCCCGCGCGGGCCGCGCAAACGCTGGTTGTACGCCGGGTTGGCGGGGTTGCCGGGGAGCTGCTGCGCCGAGGCCACCGTGCCGAGCGTGGTCGCGGCGACCGCCGCGGAGAGGACGATGAGACGAACGTTCATGGATACCTCTGAATGAATGCGGTGTGCGAATGATGTACGCCGAAGCGGCGTGACGCCATCGTAACGCGAGCGCTCCCTCGTCCCGCAACACATCTCAGCAAACTCTCAGCCGGGCTTCACCGGCCTTTCACCTAGCTGGGGAGCGGCCGCTGTCGGTCCCGGCCGATCCGGCCGATTATCCCGGTATATGGCCCTGCTGGTCGTGGTGATCGCTCTGGCGGCGCTCGGCGGAATCGCCGGGTGCCTCGTGGCGTGGCGCCGCTGGCGCGCCGAGCAGCGTGAGCTCGCGCGCGTGCGCGGCACGTTCGCGCGCTACGTCGCGCCGTCGGTCGTCGACGCGATCCTCTCGCGCAAGGACGAGCGGGTCTTCACGGGCCGCGCGGTCCGCGCGACGATCCTGGTCTGCCGCATCCGCGACTTCGCGCGTTTCATCGAGCCGCTCAGCCCGGAGCAGACGCTGCGCTATCTGAACGAGTTCTACGCGCTCGCGGGAACGGCGATCCAGCGGCACCGCGGGATCATCGACTCGTTCCTCGGCGACGGGATGGTCGGCGTGTTCGGCGTCCCGCTCGAGAACCCGACCCAGGAAGACGACGCGCTGCAGGCCGCGCTGGACATCGTCCGCCACGTCGTCGCGATGCGCGACCGGTGGGCGAAGCAGCACCGCAAGCCGTTCACCGTCGGGATCGGCGTGAACACCGGCGAGGTGATCGCCGGCGACGCCGGCTTCCGCGACCGGCGCGAGTTCACCGTCGTCGGCAGCGAGGCGACGTTCGCGCACCGCTTGCAGGAGTCGGCGTTCGAGCTCAACGCGTTCATCGTCGCGTCGCGCTCGACGTGCGCCTCGCTGACCACCGAGTACAACCTCGTCCCGCTCAGCAAGATCCCCGTTCCCGGCGTGCGCCGGCTGCTCGACGCGTTCGTCGTGCGCGGCCGCACCGGCGGCACCGAGCGCTTCACCGTCCCGGTCGACGCGCTCGTCGAGACGACCATCGAGACGTCCGCAACGACGCCCGAAACCGCGCCCGGTCCGGCCGCAGCCGTTCCGGCCGCGCCCGTCGCTGCGGCCGCCGCGGCGTCCGCGGCGCCGGCCGCCGCGGCGCAGCTCGTCCCCGATCCGCCTGCGCCTCCGCCTCCGCCGACGGCGCCGCCCGCGGAGCCGCCGCTCGCGCGGCCGCTGCGGCGCACCGCCGCGAACGCCGATACGGCCGTTTTCGGGCCGTCGCGCGTCCCGGACGGCTGGATCTTCCCGCCCGACGAGGCGGTGTCGATCCTGCCCGATCCGCCGCCCCCGCGCGCCACCTACGAAGACAGCGCCGGCCCGCCGCACCAGCTCTAGGCCGGCTTACACCTCGAGCGGGGTGGCGTCGCGCACGCGCGGGCGCGCGGCCGGCAGGTGGAGTGCGAAGACGGTCTCGCCGCGCTCGGCGCGTTCCAGGACGACGCGCCCGCCGCAGCGCGCCGCCGCGCGCTCGACGATCGCCAGCCCGAGCCCCGAGCCTTCGATCTCACCGCGTCCTTCGCCGCGGAAGAAGCGCTCGAAGATGCGTGCGCGCTCGGCGGGCGGAATCCCCGGGCCGCCGTCGCGCACGCGCACCAGCACCTCGTCGTCGCCCTCGTTCAGCGTGACGACCACCGGCGTTCCGGCGCCGTACTTCACCGCGTTGTCGACCAGGTTGCCGATCGCTTCGTGCAGATCGGCCGCGTCGGCGAGAATCTCCGGCGAGGAAGCCGCGTGCAGCACGACCTCGCCGCCGCGCGCCGAGGTGACGCCGGCGATCGCGTCGGCGGCGATCGCGGCGACATCGACCACCGCGTCGGAGCGCGCCGCTTGCGGGCGCTCGAGCCGCGCGAGCACGATCAGCCGCTCGACGAGCGCGCGCATCCGCGCCGTCTGCGCCTGCAGCGTCGCGAGCGCGCGCTCGCGGCCGGCGACGTCGTCGGGTTTCGTCTTGCGCAGGATCTGCACGTAGCCGTCGATCACCGTGAGCGGCGTGCGCAGCTCGTGTCCCGCGTCGGCGACGAACCGTCGCATGTGCTCCTCGACGTAGCGCCGCTCCTCGAATGCCGCGGCGACCTTCTCCGTCGCGCCGTTGTACGCCGCGATCAGCGAGCCCAGCTCTTCGCGCTGGTCCTTCGCGCGCAGCGGCCGCGGGGTGAAGTCACCGCCGGCGAAGCGCCGCAGCTCGGCGGTCACCGTCAGCAGCGGCCGAATCGCCTGGCCGGTGATCCATCGTGCGACGAGCCACGCGATCAACACCGAGAGGATCACGCACGCGCCGAGAACTTCGACGTACGCGTTGACCGCCGTGCGCAAGCGCCAGTAGTCGGGCCCGATCACGACGACGTCGCCGCGAACGTGCACCACGTGCGGCCGCGCGCCGAGCAGCGAGACGATGTTGAGGTTCTCGACCCCGCGCGGAACCTCGTCGGGTCCGCCGGCCGGCGAACGGCGGTTCGGCGGCGGGACGCGCACCACGACGCCGTCGCGCTGCGCCTCGACTTGGATCAGCCGCTCGACGAGGGCGCGCGGCGCGTGCGGGTGCGCCGCGACGATCGTCTCGGCGATCCGCGCGCTGACCGCGAGCGCGTCGGTCGTCGGGCGCGCCAGCGCGTCGAACACGAACCGGGCGAGCAGGACGGAAGCGACGATCAGCGCGGCGGCGACGAGCGAAGCGTACGAGAGCGTCAGGCGCGCGCGCAGCGAGCGCATCAGCCCTCGCGCAGCGAGTAACCGACTCCGCGGATCGTGTGGATCAGACGCGGCGCGCCGTCGGCGTCGATCTTGGCGCGCAGGTACGAGATGTACGTTTCGACGGTGTTCGGGGAGAGGTCGCGGTCGACGCCCCACACGTGGTCGAGTAGCTCTTCGCGGGTGAAGACGCGGTTCGGCCGGCGCGCCAGCGTCACCAGCAGATCGAACTCGCGCATCGAGAGATCGATGCGGCGCTCGCCGCGGCGCACGATCCGCGTCTCCAAGTCGACCGACAGGTCGGCGAAGGCGAGGTGCTCGACGTGGCGCAGCGTCGGCCGGCGCAGCGCGGTTTGAATTCGCGCCGCGAGCTCTTCGAGGTCGAACGGCTTGGCCAGGTAGTCGTCGGCGCCCGCGCGCAGGCCGTCGATCCGGTCGCGCACGTCGCCGCGCGCGGTCAGCATCACGATCGGGACCTCGGTGAGCCGGCGCAGCAGCGGGATCAGCGCGATCCCGTCGATCTTCGGCATCACCACGTCGAGCACGATGCACTGCGGCTGCCAGTCGCGTACGAGCGCCAGCCCGTCGGCCCCGTCGACGGCGGTCCGCACGGCGAAGCCTTCCTGGGTCAGCCCGACCTCGAGCATCTCGCGGATCGCGGCCTCATCGTCGATCACGGCGACCCGTTCCGGGACCTGTTCCATCGCCAGCATCATGCGCACGCCTCCTGGGAGATTTCTGGAGCGGGTCCCAGCCGCCCCGTTGAAGATGGGCGCGTGCACCACGACGACCGCTTCACCCGCCGGACCGCGCTCGGCGCCCTCGCCGGCCTCGGCGCCGCGCTCGCCGGCCTCCCCGCGGGGGCCGCGCCGGACTGCGTGATCAGCCCGGAGCTGACCGCCGGGCCCTTCTTCGTCGACGAGCACCTGGACCGGTCCGACGTCACCGCGGACACCGGCGTTCCGGGCGTGCGGAACGCGGTGCCGCTGCGGCTGGCGCTGCGCGTGTACGCAATCAATGCCGGCCGCTGTGCGCCGCTCGCCGGCGCGCACGTCGACCTGTGGAACGCCGACGCGCTCGGTACGTACTCCGACGTCGACGGCGCGCGCGGGCAGCGTTTCCTGCGCGGCTATCAAGTCACCGGCCGCGACGGCGCGGTCGCGTTCACGACGGTGCATCCCGGCTGGTACCCCTCGCGCACGCCGCACGTTCACGTTCTTGTGCGCACGTATGCGCGCGGGAACGACGTGACGCACTCGTTCGCGACGCAGCTGTTCTTCGACGACGCGATCAACGACACGGTGCTCGCGAGCGCCGCGTACCGCCCGCACGGCGCGCGCGACACGCGCAACGCGAACGACGCGTTCTACACGCCGAAGACGCTCGTGCCGCTGAAGCGCGAAGGCCGCGGCTACGCCGGAACGTTCACGCTCGGCGTGCGCTTCGGTTAGCCCTTCGGCCGCGCGGCGATCGCGGTCACTTCGAAGCGCGCGCCGAACAGCAGCGGCCCCGAGCCGAGGAACGCGCGCGCCGGGTACGGCCCGTCGAAATAGGTCACGTAGACTTCGTTGAACGGCGCGTAGTCGCGCTCGACGTTCGGCGCGTGGACGGTCACCATCACGAGATCGTCCATCGTCAGCCCCTGGCGGCCGAGCACCTCGCGCAGCGCGTTCAGCACGAGGCGAGCTTCCTCGCGCACGTCGGCCGGCGGCTTCGTCGTCCCACGCTCGAGGCCGATCTGCCCGGCGACGTACACGGTGTCGCCGGCGCGAACCGACTCGCTGAACGGGAGGTTCTTGATGCGTTCGTCAGCCATGCGCGGCGGCTTCGCTCCTCGCGCTGGGCTCCCCGCGCGGGTAGAGCCGCGCCAGGACGAGCCCGAGCGGCGCGCCCTGCACGACGACGGTGAAGAGCACGACGGCGAACGTCGCGTCGATGATCCGCGGCCGGAACGGCAGCGAGTCCGGAAGCGAAAGCGCGAGCGCGAGCGGGAGCGCGCCGCGCATCCCGGCGAGGAAGATCGTGATCTGCTCGGCTCGCGCGCGGCTTGCGGCAAGCGCGAGCAGCGCACGCGCGAGCAGCACCGCGGCGAGCGCCGCGGCGACCAGCGCGGGCTCGTGCGCGATGCGGTCAGGTCGAATGACCAAGCCGGTCGCGATGAAGACGACCGCGTTCGCGACGAACGCCAAGCCGGCCCACACGTGGTCGACCTCGTCTGCGTTGGTGATCGCGCGCGGCATTCGCGCGACCATCGCGCGCAGCGCGATCGCGCCGGCCGCGGTGGCGAAGATTCCCGAGCAGTGCAGCGCGTACGCCGCGATGTACGCGCCGTACGCGAGCACGATCGTCACGGCCGCCTCGTACTCGGCGGCTCGCGTCGCGCGCAGCACGCCCGCGCACAGCGCGCCGAACGCAACGCCGACCAGCGACCCGCCGGCGATCTCGAGCGCGCCGAAGAGCACGTCGGAGCCGATCGAGCTCGGCGCGCCGGCCGCGAACGGCAGCGCGAACGCGAACAGGATCAGCGCGATCCCGTCGTTGCTGAGCGACTCGCCTTCGACCAGCGTGCGCAGGTCGGCCGGGACGCGCACGCGGCGGAACGCCGCGACGACGGCGACCGGGTCGGTCGCCGCAACGATCGCGCCGAACAGCAGCGCCGGCGCGAACGGGAGCGCGCGGGCGAGCGCCACGCCGCCGGCGACGATCAGCGCGGTGAGCAGCGTACCCGGGACGGCGAGCAGCGCGATGCGCGCCGCGGTGCGGCGCAGCGCGTCCAGATCGAGATTCCACGCCGCCTCGAAGATCAGCGGCGGGAGGAACACGAACAGCAGCGTGTCGCCGAACGCGAACGGCGGCGGAATCTGAAAGAGCGCGCCGATCGCGACCAGCGCGACCGCCGCCGGAACGCGCACGCGCTCGGCAAGGATCGCGATCAGCACCGCGGCGGCGAGCAGCGCGACGAACGCGCCGACGCCGTGCGCGACCTCGTTCACCGCGCCAGCTCGGGGAGCACGTCCGACGCGCGCGCGCGGATCGAGCGGTCGGCGTGCGCGGTGAGCGCCGTCTCTTCGGGATTGATCTCGACGACGTACGCGCGCGTGCAGCGCTTCGTCGCGAGCGACGCGGCCGGCTGCACCATTCCCGACGTGCCGACCACGAGCATCAGCTCGGCGCGCGCCGCCGCGGCGAACGCCGCTTCGAGCACGCGCGGCGGAAGCGCTTCGCCGAACCACACGATGTCGGGCCGCCACATCCCGCCGCAGTCGTGCCCGAGCAGCGCGCGGTCCGCGGCCGCGACGTTTTCGCCGAGCTCGGCCAGAACGTCGTCGAGCGGGCGGCGGGCGTCGCAGCGGCTGCATTTCGCCTCGCGCATCTTGCCGTGCAGTTCCAAGACGTTGCGCGAGCCGGCGCGCAGGTGGAGCGAGTCGACGTTCTGCGTCGCCAGCGTGAAGTCGGGAACGCGCGCTTCGATCGCGGCCAGCGCGACGTGCGCCGGCGACGGCTCGACCGCGGCGTGCGCGCGGCGCCGCTCGGCGTACCAGCTCCACACCAGCAGCGGATCGCGCGCGAAGCCTTGCGGCGAGGCCAGCTCTTCGACCCGGTGCGTGCGCCACAGCCCGCCGACACCGCGGAACGTCGGCAGCCCGCTCTCGGCGGAGATGCCGGAGCCGGTGAGCACGCACACGCTGCGCGCCGCGCCGAGGCGTGCGCGCAGATCGTCCGGTTCGGTCACCGGCATCCGTTCGGCGCCCCGGGACGTTACCCCGGCGAGGTGACCGCCGTGACGACGCGAAGGCCCGGGCGATGGATCCCGGGGTCCGCCTGATGGAGAGAGTCCGTGCGCGCGACGTCGCCGCGTTCGAAGCGCTCTATGGCGGCTACCACCGGCTCGTGTTCGGGATCGGGCTGCGGATGCTCGGCGATCCAACCTTGGCCGAAGATTTGACGCAGAACGTGTTCATGAAAGTTTGGACCGCCCCGGACGCGTTTCGCGGCGGCTCGTTCGTCGCGTGGGTTTCGCGCGTCGCCCGGAACCGGGCGCTCGACACGCTGCGCGCCAAAGCGGTTCGCCCGGAGGCGGAGATTCCGGTCGACTTGCCGCTCGAAGGCGCGCTCGACGACGACGTCTTCGCGCGGCTCGACGCACAGCGCGTGCGCGACGCGCTGGCGAAGCTGCCGCCCGAGCAGCGCGCGCTGATCGAGATGGGATTCTTCGGCGGCGTCACGCACCAAGAGCTGGCGAAGCGCACCGACACGCCGCTCGGCACGGTGAAGACGCGCATTCGCAGCGGCTTGCGGCGGATGCGCGAAGCGCTCGGGGAGCGGGTCTCGCGATGAACGACGCCTCGACGCAAGACCCGATGATGGAGTCGGTCGCGCTGTACGCGCTCGGCGTGCTGCCGCGCGAAGAGGCGGCGCTGGTCGCCGCGTTCATCGCGAACGACGACGACGCGCGCCGCGAGTACCTCGAGCTGCGCGCGGCGGCCGACGCGCTCGCGCTCTCCGCCGACGAGCCGGTCGACTCGGCGCGCTCGGCGCGCATGCGAGAGCGGCTGCTGGCGCGCGTTCGTTCCGACGCCGAGCCGGGCGCGACCGCGTTCCAGCGCCGCGCGGCCGTCGTGTACCCCGCATGGCTCTGGGGGACCGGGCTGGCCGCCGCGGCGGCGATCGTGTTCTCCGTGATCACGGTCGCGCAGGACGTGAACCTGCGCGGTCAGCTCGCGCAGGCGCAAAGCAACAACGCGAGCCTGCGCACCCAGCTGGCGCAGAACGACCGCGTCGCGAGCCAGAACCGCCGCACGCTGACCGACCTCGCCGCCGCGGACTCCAAAGTCTATCCGGTCTCGGTCGGCCACGTCGTCGTTCGCGGCGACCGCGCCTATTTCGCGCTCTCGAAGCTCGCCGCGCTGCCGAAGGGCAAGGTCTACCAGGCCTGGACGCTGCCGAAGGGCGCGAAGACCGTGGTCCCCAGCGTCACCTTCACCCCGAACGCCGACGGCGTCGCGGTGGTCGCGCTGCCGGTCGACGCGCGCGGGCTCGGAGCCGTCGCGCTCAGCGTCGAACCGGAAGGCGGAAGCAAGGCGCCGACCACGACGCCGACCTTCGTCCGCCCGCTCTCCTGACGAGACCACGACCTGCTCGAGCCCGTGACCCGCGCGACGCGCCGTGAGGCCATCGCCTACGCGGCGCGCCGCCCGTACGACAACGCGTTCCTCCAGTGGGTGCTCGAGGGCGGCCACGGCCCCGGCGCGTCCGACGAGCTCTTCCTCAGCCGTGACTACCGCGGCCGCCTCGACGGGCTGGTCTACTACGGCGCGCAGCTGGTCCTCGCCGCCGACGACCGCCGCGCGGTCGACGCGTTCGCCGTCGAGACGCGCAAGCACCGCGGCCTGCGCAGCTTCGTCGGCCCCAAGGAAACCGTCGACGCGCTGTGGGCGGCCGTGCAAGGCTGGCACCCGGCGCCCGAGATCGTGCGCGAGCACCAGCCGGTCTACGCGCTCACGCCGGCGGCGCTGCGCGCGAGCGGGCCCGACGTGGACGTGCGGCGGGCCCGTCCCGACGAGGCCGAGCTGATCGCCGAGCACAGCGGCGCGATGATCCTGGCCGAGCTGGGCTACGACCCGCGCGCCAACCGCGCCGGGTTCGCCGGCACCATTCGGCGCGCGATCGCGAGCGGCGTGTGGTGGGTGTGGATCGTCGACGGCGTGCTGCGCTTCCAGCTCAACGTCGGCCCGCGCACCGCCGCGACGGCGCAGTTGCAAGGCGTCTGGACCCCGCCCGAGCAACGCGGGAAGGGATATGCCCGCCTGGCGCTCGGCGCGATCGCGCGCCGCCTGTTCGGCACGGAAGCGAGCCTCTCGCTCTACGTGAACGACTTCAACGCGCCCGCGCTCGCCCTCTACGAACGGCTCGGGTTCGTGCGCGTCGGCACGTTCGCGACGTACCTGTTTCCGTGAGGTTTCGGCGGCGCGCGCGGCTCCCTTGGCGCGCGCTCGCGCTCGACGCGCTCGCGGTGGTGCTCGCATACGCCGCCTCGTCGGCGCCGCTCCCTCGCGGCTGGATCGAGCACGGGTACGCGAACGGGTTCTTCGCCGCGCTGAACCGCGCGCTCGTCCCGCTGACGAACGCCGTTCCGTTCGCCGCCGGCGATCTCGAATTGCTCGTCGTCCTCGTCGCGCTGATCTGGTGGTGGCTGCGCGCGGTTCGCGGCGCGCCGCGCGGGCGCAAGCGCTACGCGGTGCTCGCGCTGCTGGCGCACACGGCCGGCATCGTCGCGCTCGGAATCGTCGTCTTCGAGCTGCTGTGGGGACTCAACTACCGGCGCGCCACCGTCGCCGCGCGCGTCGACTACAGCGAGCAGCGCGTCACCGCCGCCGCCGTGGCGCGCTTCAGCGAGCGGATCGTCGGCATCTTGAACCACGACGTCGCGGCGGCGCACGCCGAGAGGCTCGATCGCGAGAAGCTGCGCGACGCGTACGAGCCGGTGATCGCGCGGCTCGGCGACGATTGGGAGGTCGCCGTGACGGTGCCGAAGACCACGATCCTGGAGCCGTACTACGAAGCGGCCGGGATCGGCGGCCAGTACTCGCCGTTCTCGTTCGAGACGTTTCTGAACGCCTCGTTCCTGCCGTTCGAGGTGCCGCGCGCGCAGGCGCACGAGTGGGCGCACGTCGGCGGCTTCACCGACGAAGGCGACGCGAACTACATCGGCACGCTGGCGTGCCTGCGCTCGGACGACCCGCTGATCCGCTACTCCGGCGCGTACTGGACCTACTTCGAGCTGCCCGAGGCGCAGCGCCGGCGGCTGCGGCTCGACCCGCGCGTGGTGGCCGACTTCAAGGCCAGCCGCGCCCGGTTCTTGCTGCACTACAAGCCGCAGCTCTTCGCGTTCCAGTGGCGCTTCTACGACCGTTTCCTGCGCTCGAACGGCGTGCGGGGCGGCGTCGCGTCGTACGGCTTCTTCCTGAAGCTCTTGGTCGGCACGCGGCTGGACGCCGCCGGGCTGCCGGTAGTACGATCAGGGTTCGCAAGCGAACCCCTCCTCGGTCCTGGACGGACCGAGTCCGAAAAAGGAGGCTGAAATGGTTGCCCGACTCGCCTCACACTGGTGGTTGTTTCTCATCCGCGGGATCCTGGCGCTGGCGCTGGGGATCGCGTTTCCGTTCTTTCCGGGCGCCGCGATCTTCACGCTGGCGATCCTGTTCGGCGCTTACGCCTTCGTCGACGGGATCGTCGCCATCGCGGCGGCGCTTCGCATGAACCACGCCGAAGCGAACTGGTGGTGGCTCGTGCTCGAAGGCGTGCTCGGGATCCTCGTCGGCGTGCTGACGTTCTTCTATCCCGGGATCACCGCGCTGTGGCTGGTCTACCTGTTCGGCGCCTGGGCGGTCATCACCGGGATCCTCGCGATCATCACCGCGTTCCGCATCCGTGCCGCGGTCGGGAACGAGATCCTGATGATCCTCTTCGGTGCGATCTCGGTCATCGCCGGCGTCGTGATCTTCCTCTATCCGCTCTACGGCGTGCTCGCGCTGGTCTGGACGGTCAGCATCTACGCGATCCTAGCGGGAATCTTCCTGATCGGGCTCGCGCTGCGGCTGCGCGGGCTGGGCCAGAGCGTCGCGAGAGCGGTCTAGCATCGTCGAGCCGCAACCGCCGGACTTCGACAAGCGCGGCCGCGCCCTGATCGGCGAGGTCGCGCACCTGCTCGCTGCCGATCGCAGCCCGCGCGAGACGATCGCTTCGCTGTGCGAGCTGCTCACGCGCGTCATCGACGCGTCGGTCTGCTTCGTCGCGCTGCGCAGCGGCGCGGCGCTGCGGATCGAGTACGTCAAGGACCACGGCGTAGGGCGCGCGCAGCCCGAGCACGTGATCGAGCGCGGCGGCCGCTCGTGGGAGACGATGCGGACCGGCCGCTCGCAGCTCTTCCGCACCGCCGAAGACTGGGCGGCGGTGCGGCGCCTGCCGCTCAACAAGGCGCAGCCGTGGACCGACGACACGGTCTCCGCGATCTTCGTCGCGCTGCAGGCCGGCGGCGAGCGAATCGGCGTGCTCTCGGTGCAGAGCCCGAACGAGCACGCGTACGACGAGAACGACGTCACGCTGATGGAGGCGATCGCGCGCTACTTGGCGATCGCGGTGCGCAACCAGCGCCTCTTCGCGCGGCTGCAGCGCGTCGCCGAGGTCGATCCGCTGACGGGGCTCGCGAACCATTCGACGGTGCTGCGCAACATCGACGAGCGGCTCGCGGCGAACGACGGGTGCCTGGGCGTCATCTTCCTCGACGTCACCAACTTCGGGCGGATCAACGACGTCTACGGCACGCGCGTCGGCGACCGCGTCCTCGACGCGCTGGCGGAACGCCTCGCCACGCTCGCCGACGCCGAGACGCTCGTCGGGCGCTTCCGCGGCGACGACTTCGCGCTGGTCGCGCGGCGCGACACGCGCGCGCAGATCGCGCAGCTCGTCGAAGAGGCCGCCGCGCGCACCGCCGACCTCGCCTTCCGCGGCGACGACGACGTGATCCCGATCTCCGTGAACCTCGGCTGGGTCACCGCACCCGAAGAAGGTTCGGTGCGCGCCGATCTGCTCGCGCTCGCCGAGCTGCGGCTGCGGCTGAGCCTGCAGCAAGGCGGCGCCGCGGTCGGCGCCGAGATCGCGCCGCTGCTGCGCTTCGGCAGCTTCGGCGACGTCGAGCCGCTCGTCGAGGCGGCGCTGGTGCGCGATCCGTACACGCGCCTGCACCTGCTGCACGTGAACCACATCGCGCAGGCTTGGGCGCCGCGCCTGCAGCTCGAAGGCGAAGCGCTCGAGACGTTCGTGCGCGCGGCGCTGTTGCACGACATCGGAAAGCTGCTGATCCCGGACGCGATCCTGCTCAAGCCGGCGAAGCTCGAGCCGCACGAGTACCGCACGATGCAGCGCCACGCCGAGTACGGCTGCACGCTCCTCGCCGGTTATGCCGGGTTCGCCGATGTCGCGCGCGTCGTCGGCGAGCACCACGAGCGCTGGGACGGGCTCGGCTATCCGAACGGCCTCGCCGGAACGGCGGTCGACCCGATGGCGCGCGCGGTCAGCGTAATCGACGCGTTCTCCGCGATGACGCTCGACCGCCCGTACCACCGCGCGATCGCGGAGGCCGATGCGCTGCGCGAGCTCGAGCGCTGCAGCGACACGCAGTTCGACCCCGCAATGGTGCGCTCGTTCTGCGCGATGCGCCGCGAAGCAAGCGCGTAGCGCGCTCGCGGACGGCAGAGCCTACGCGAACGCCGGCGCGAGGCGGCGCGCGTTCTCGGCCGTGATCGCGCGCAGCGCCGGTTCGGCCAGGCCCAGCGCGCGCAGGCCGTTCAGCTCGCCGTCGTACGGGTGCGGGATGTTGGGCCAGTCGGTGCCGTAGACGATCTGGCGCGCGCCGCGCTCGACGTCGGCCCGCGCGACGTTCACGCGCATCGGCGAGTCGAGCGCGAACGCCATCGTCGTGTCGAGGAACAGCCGCGGCTCGCTTCGCATCAGCTCGAGGTAGCGCGCGTGATCCGGCGCGCCGAAGTGCGCGACCACGACGCGCAGCGTGGGATGCCGCTGCAGCACGTGCGCGATCCGCGTGGGACCGTCGTTCGTCTCGCTCGACCACGGGATCGCGCCGGCGTGCACCAGCACGAATCCCTCGTGCTCCGCGACCGCGTCGAGGACCGGGCCGAAGCGCGGGTCGTCGAGCGGCAAGTTCTGCACCGTCTCGTGCACCTTCAGCCCGGCGCAGCCGCCGCGCAGCGCGGCGCGCATGTCGCCGGCCGGATCGGGGTCGTCGAGATGCACGGTGGCGAGCGGGATCGCGCCCGGGCCGAGCTCGCGCGCGGTCGCGTTCAGCCAGTCGTTCAGCTCGTGCGCCATCCCCGGCTTGTGCGCGTACGAGAAGAAGGCGAACTTCTCGACGCCGTGCTCGCGCAGCACGCGCGCGACCGCGTGCGGCTCGGTCGGATTGTGGTCGAGCACCCATGTCGTGCGCTCGGCGAACCAGCGCCGGATCGCGGCGAACAGCCGCGGCGGATGCAAGTGCGTGTGGACGTCGATCACCGCATGCCAGTACCGCGCCTCGCGAGGGCTCGGTTGCGGTCGAAACCGTATGCCCGATCCGGTACGGAATCCTTAACCTGCGGATCGGGTCGAGCCGCCAGGAGTCGGGCGGCGAAGGGCGCACCTCCCACGGTCATGCAAAAGGCCACCGCCAAGCGGCGAACCCCTGCCTTGGTCAATCTGATCGGGCTCTCCGTGGTACACCTGGGCGCGCTGTGCGCCCTCATCCCAGGCACGTTCCACTGGAGCGCGCTGATCGTCTTGGCGGTGCTCTACTACACGACCGGCGCGTGGGGCGTGTGCTTGTGCTACCACCGCGTGCTCACCCACCGCAGCCTGAAACTCTGGAAGCCGCTCGAGTACGTGACCGCGGTGTTCGGGGTGCTGGCGATGCAAGGCGGTCCGATCGACTGGATATCGACGCACCGCAAGCACCACGCGCACACCGACAAGGAAGGCGATCCGCACGACATCCACAAGGGCGTGCTGTGGGCGCACATGGAGTGGCTCTACAAGCGCAACGAGGCGATGCTGAGCATGGACGAGCAGCTGCGGCTCGCGCCCGACCTCGCGAACGACCGGTTCTACCGTTTTCTCGAAGCGACGAACATCTGGTGGACGGTCGCGCTCGGCGTGGTGTTGCTCGCCGTCGGCGGCTGGTCGTGGCTGATCTGGGGTGTCTTCGTGCGGGTCGTCATCACCTACCACATCACCTGGCTCGTGAACAGCGCGGCGCACTACAGCGGGTATCAGAGCTTCCGCACCGGCGACAAGTCGACGAACAACTGGTGGGTCGCGATCCTGGCCTGGGGCGAAGGCTGGCACAACAACCACCACGCGTTCCCGTTCAGCGCGCGCCACGGCCTGCGCTGGTTCGAGTTCGACGCGACCTGGTGGACGATCAAGGTGCTGGCCTGGCTGAAGCTCGCGCGCGACATCAAGCTCCCGACGCCGCAGATGGTGCAGCGCCTCTCCATCCGCACCCCGCAAATCCAGCGCAAGCGCGCGTAACGCCGGAAGGACCGGTTAGGTAGGGACGAACGCCTCGTAGTGTGCGCTGCGCAACGCGGGACGATACGTGCGTGAACGCCGAAGACCGTCCCGTGGAAGAGCGCCGCAAAGGTGAGGACCGCCGCAAGCTGTACGGCAAGCCGTTCCTGGCGATGCTCGCCGGCGCGCTCCCCGAAGACCGCCGCAAAGGCGAGCGCCGCAAGAGCCTGTCCGAATCTGCCAAGCAGCGCGCCGAATCGATCCCGACGATTCGAGGGGACGACACGGCGTTGGAGTAGCGCGCCCCCGCCTGAGCGGGTGCTATTCCGGCGTTACTTCGCGATCGCGTAGGTGACCGTTTCGCTGACGGGGACGGACATCATGAGCGTCTCGGTGTCGATCGCGAATACGCCGCCGAATGGGCCTGCGCGCGGACAACCGTCGCTCTCCGCCACGGCGAGGCGTTCGCCGAGATGGACCGATCCGTTGGCGGCGATCGCTTCCGCGCGCCGCCGGGCGTCGGCGAGCGCGGACTCGCGCGCCCGTTGCTCGATCGGCGGGCAGTCGCCAGCGAGGCCATAGAACTGAGCCCTCGTCAGGGCGACGAACGACGCGAACTGCGGCGGCACGTTTGCGCCCAGCTGCGAGACCGCGTGGGTAACGGCGTCGACCTTCGCTCGCGTCAGCCCGGTCAGATGACCGTGGACGACGATCATCTGCGCATTGCCCATCAGCCCGGTGTCCGCGGAAGCATCCGTCACGCCGGCGGCTTTCAGCCGCGAGGCCATATAGCTGCCGTCGTCTCCGGCCAACCGGTTCATCGAGACACGCACGACGACGGTCGACACGGCCGCCGACGCGGTCCCGTTGCCGGTGACCGTGATCCCTTGCTGCGGCGGCGTCTGCGCGCCCGCGCCGACTGGAACACAGATCAAGAGCAACGTCGCGAGAACCGGCTTCATCGAGCACCTCCGGGCATCAGGGAACCACGGCCGCGCAGCAGCGCGTGGCGGGAACGTGTCGGAATCGAACCGACCAGCCGCCTTGCGACGGCCTCACCGGTTTTGAAGACCGGGCGAGCCACCAGACCCGTACGCTCCCATACCGCCTATACCGATTTTCGCGAAACCCCAAGACGGCCGAATAACGTCAGCTAATTGACTACTACGACCGAGTCGCGCTCGCGCTCCTTTGCCGAGATCACACGATGGCAATATCCGCGACTCTTACATTAGTGCGAGTGATGTGTCCTTCTGCCCTCGCGCGAGATTTCGGTTCCTGCAGTCTGGTCGCATGACCGAACCGTATCAGGGTTCACCTTGTCGAACGAGTCTGTCGGAGGGAAATGCGCTAATGTTCGAACCGCCGAAGGCCGGTGCTTGTATTTCGAAATCGCTGCCAACGCTTTCCATGTCCGCACCGTGCGTCATAAGATCTGCTTGAAGTTCAACCGGCAATGGTGGTCTCCACGCAACATCCGCATTGCGGGAAATCGCCGCGTCTTCGTAAGGGTTGTCAAAGGTAAGATTTACGTTTTCCCACGAGTCGTGATATCTTTCGGGAAGAAATTTCTTTATCGCGAACAGAGTCGGGCGGCGATCACCGAACGCAGATCGTTGAATGAGAATATCTTCTGGGACGATGACCCCTCTTTTGCGAAGTTCGTCCGGATTTAGCAATACCGCTTTTACGAAAACAGGCCTTACTTCCGGTGGAAGCGCATTCATTTCCTCGCAAACAGCTACAAATGAGTCTGTAGTGACGAACGAAATCAGGTCCTCATATGATTCGTTCATCGCGCGAGTCAGTTCATCTCGATCGTAACTGCGACTAGAATAATACATTTCACCATTCCTGCCTGGAACGAAGTGGTTGCCTTTAAGTTGGCGCAAACATGTTCATCGCGCTAAGTCGAAGCGCCAGCGCAACCACATACCGTGGCTGCACCAGCACCTGCGCAGGCTCCGAACCCCATCGGTCCCGATACAGGGGCGCCGAGGTTTCCTGTGCCAGGCAAGCGATGTTGCATGGCTAGACGCCAGAAATACGAGTCCCGATCAAACAAATCGATGGGCGCCTGACCGGCGGAATTCTGAAGGAATTGCACGACCGGATTGGGTTTTTGCCCGGAGTAGTCATCCCCAAATTCGATCGCGGCCGGCCAGCCCGATTCAAAATATCTGCTCGAGACTCTCATGTCGCTTGGCAGATCTATACCTGCCTTACGTAGCGCGTCGACGGAAAGGCGTTTTGATGCTTCAAGCAAGCGCTGCTCAGGGGGCGCACCCCTTACCTTTTGTAGTTGTTGGAGCAATTCCGGCGAGGTCATTACCTGCGCCAGCTGCCTTGTAATCGTTCTCAACCGGTCGGCGCTCAATGCAGCCGCAGCCGCACTCGGCGCTCCGTCTGCGAGTATCGCTGCTCCGGCTGCGGTGATCGCACCGATGACCGCACGGCGCGATGGCATTCTCGCCTTTACTTGCGTTCTTTCTTTCGCGCCGACCGCGAGATTTGCGTGTTCATGCGAGGTCGACTCTGCCATTATATCCGGCCTTCTGCGCGAGGAGGTTTTGTTAGAGCTTTATTCTAGCACACGCTCGGCTTTACCGGCAAAGAGATTTATCGGCTCGCCGTGCCCTTAGTAGCACGAGGTTCTTATATCCGTGCACCTGCTTGGCGAAGGAAATCGCCGCTCGCGCAAGCGCTTCGCCGGGCCACGACGGCGTTAGCGCGCTAGGCTTGCTATATCAGGCGCTAACTATAGAGACGGGCGGAAATCCAGCACCTTGGCAGCAAAGAGGACCAAGTTCTCGGAGCGCAATTCACGCGGCTAGGACCAGTCTCCGAGAAGTTCAGCTTGACCTGGGATGCGTATCTGCTCGACGGCACGACGAAGATTCCGGTCCTGCTCGACGATCGAAAGTATCCGGTCGCCGGTACGCACGCGTGGCCGAAAGCGATGACCCTTGCGGCTGGACAGCAATACGCCACCTGGGCAAAATTTGAAGATCCCGGTGCCGACACGAAGACGATCACGGTTGTGATTCCAGGCGCCGACCCGTTCGAAAACGTTCCGATCTCCTAGCGCGCTTTCGCTAGGTCGCGCCGGCTCTTCGCGCGCAGTAGGTTCTACCGGCAGCCGCTGGTGCTCATCGATCTGACGAGTTCTGCGCTGCGCTACCTCGCCAGCGTGTAGGTGACGGTTTCGCTCACTGGGACGGACATCGAGAGCGTCTCGGTGTCGATCGCGAACGTGCCGCCGAACGGCCCCGCGCGCGGGCAACCGCCGCTCTCGACGACCGTGAGGCGCTCGCCGAGGTGGACCGCGCCGTTGGCGGCGATCGCTTCCGCGCGGCGCCGTGCGTCGGCGAGTGCGGCCTCGCGCGCACGCTGCTCGATCGCCGGACAGTCGGTCGCGAGCCCGTAATAATGCACTCCGCTCAGAGCGACGAGGGATGCGAACTGCGGCGGCACGTTCGAGCCGAACTGCGAGGCGGCCCGCGTGACGGCGTCGAGCTTTGCCTTCGTCAAGCCGGTCACATGGCCGTGCACGACGATCAGCTGAGGACCGCCCGCCATTGCCGGTTCCGCCGTTGCATCTGCCACGCCGGCCGCTTTGAGACGCGCGACCATATAGCTTCCGTCGTCTCCGGCGAATCTGTTCATCGACACGCGCACGATGGCGCTCGAAACGACCGCCGACGCGCTCCCGTTGCCGGTTACCGTGATTCCCTGTGGCGAGGTCTGCGCGCTCGCGGCAAGCGGCACACCGACGATGATCAGCGACGCAAGAGCGCGTTTCATTCAGAAACCTCCCGGCCTGAGGAGCAACTATCGTTTTCCAGCCGGTTCGAGTGTCCTTGTCCAACCGGGTCGTGAACGAGCCGGCGGCCGCGCCGGCGAACCGGCCGTAACCGGGAGAGTCTACCGCCGGCATCGCACCTCGCATCCCATGAGCGACCTCACCATTCGCAGTGTCCGGGCTCGTGGGCTCGACCTCACGCTGCAGAAGCCGGTCGAGACCGCGAGCGGGGTGATGCGGTCGGCGCCGCTAGTGCTCATCGATCTGACGAGCGACGAAGGGATCGTCGGAAAGAGTTACGTGCGGTGCTACACGCCGGTTGGGCTGAAGCCGCTCGTGACGCTGATCGAGAATCTCGAGCCGCTGCTGAAAGGCGATGCGGCCGTGCCGTTCGCGGTCGAGGCGAAGCTGCAGCGGCACTTCCGGCTCCTGGGGCCGCAAGGGTTGACCGGGATCGCGATGGCGGGGATCGACATGGCGCTGTGGGACGCGCGCGCGAAGGCGTGCGGCGTTCCGCTGGTGACGCTGCTCGGCGGCGCGCCGAAGCCGATCCCGGCCTACGCGAGCCTGCGCACGATGAGCCCGGACGGTGCCGCTACTGAAGCCACCGAGCTGATCGCGCTCGGGTTCGACGCGATCAAAGTGAAGGTCGGGCGCAGCGATCTGGCCGCGGATCTCGAAACGATTCGTGCGGTGCGGCGCGCGATCGGCGATTCCGCGAAGCTGATGGTGGACTACAATCAAAGCCTCTCGGTGCCGGATGCGATCGAGCGCGCGCGCATTCTCGACGACGAAGGGCTGTACTGGATCGAAGAGCCGACGCGCGCCGACGACTACGAAGGCCATGCGCGCATCGCCGCAGCGGCGAAGACGCCGATCCAGCTGGGCGAGAACTGGTGGGGACCGCACGACATGGCGAAGTCGATCGCCGCGCGCGCTTCCGACCACGCCATGCTGGACGTGATGAAGCTCGGCGGCGTCACCGGCTGGGTGCGCGCCGCCGCGCTCGCCGAAGCCGCGAGCCTCCCCGCATCGAGCCATACGTTTCCGGAATTCAGCGCGCACCTGCTCGCCGTCACGCCGACGGCACTCTATCTCGAATATCTCGACCACGCCGGCCCGATCTTGCAGCAGCCCGTCGAGCTGAAGGACGGTCACGTCGTGATCCCGGACCGCCCGGGCACCGGCTTGGAATGGGACGAGAAATCTCTCGCCGGTTAGCGTTGGAGTTGTGCCTCCCAGCCGTCGTACCGGCCGTGATACTTCACGACGAGCTCGTCGAAGATCGGTCGGGTATCGCGAAACGTCTGGAGCGACGGAACCGCCGTCTTCTCGGCGATGACCGCCCAATCATTGTACGCACGTCCGTCCGAGAGTTTCCCGAGTGGTGCCTCGACCCAAGCATGATACCCGTACGCGCGCAGCGTCAGCGCAACTGCTCCGGCTTCGCGCTCCGTCGGCATGTAGAAATAGTGACGGATGTTCGTCGGCCGCGAGACGTCCGAGCCCGCTTTTCGGAGCGCGGCGATCACCGCGCGGTCGGCCGCGTCGGTACCGCGCGGCACCGGGCCGATTCGCTGGACGACCGGCGCGTTGCCCGACCCGTTGCCCGGTTGCGCGACGTAGATGGCCGGATCGTCCGCGCCCGCATCGTGCGACGGGGCGGCGGTTCGCTGCGAAACCGGCGTATCGTTGGGGCTCACGCTTGTTCGCGTGGTGACCACGCCGGCCACGATCAAGAGCGCGACGAAAAACAGGATTCCGAGTACCGACGGCCTCATCGCCGTTGAACGAGCTCCTCCGAAGCGGTTTCTTTGTTTCCGCTGTTCGCGCAGTACCGGCAGGCACCTTGACCAAGCATGGTGGAGCTAACCGCGTGAACGTCAGCGCTGCAGGGATCTCAGTCCTCGTCGCCGCGCTGCTGACCGCGTGCTCCCAGGGCCAACAGCAGACCGCCTTGTCCAGCCGCGGTAGCACGAGCTTTCTCGCCGTCGCGCAGCAGCGTGAGCCGGCGACGCTCAATCCCGCGCTCGAGAACGGGACCGCCTCCACCGAGTGGGGCGAGCTGCTCTTTCAGTACCTCGTGAAGTACGACGACCGCGGCGTGCTGGTCGGCGACGCGGCCACCGAAGTTCCCACGCTGAACAACGGCGGCATCTCCAAGGACGGGCTCACGATCACGTACCATCTGCGGCCCGGCTTGAAGTTCGCCGACGGGCAGCCGCTGACGGCGCACGACGCGGCGTGGTCGATCGAAGCGATCAACAACCCCGCGAACAACGCGCAGTCGCGCTTCGGTTACGAGGTCGTGCGCAAGGCCGAGGCGCGTAACGACACGACGCTGGTGCTTCATCTCAAGCGCCCGTTCTCGCCGCTGCTCACCGTCGTGCTCGCGCCGCAAGGCTTTCCGATCCTCCCCGCGCACCTGCTCGCGAGCCTGCCCGACTTCAACAAGATTCCGTTCAACGCGATGCCGGTCGGCTCGGGGCCGTACGTCGTGACGAAGTGGGTGCGCGGCGACCGCGTCTCGCTGCGGGCGAACCCGTACTACTACCGCGGCAAGCCGCGGATCGAGCGGCTCGACATCCGCTTCGTCCCCGACCCGAACACCGCGATGAACCTCCTCCGCACGGGCGAGGTCGGCGGCTACTTCTCGGACCTGGACTACGGCAACTACCCGCTGCTGCGAGCGATTCCGGGAATGCGCGTCACCAAGATGCCGATGAACGCGGTCGGCGCGATCATCTTCAACACGCAGGACCCGCTGACCAGCGATCCGCGCGTGCGACGCGCGCTGGCCGAAGCGATCGACATCCCGGCGACGATGCAAAAGACGTACCGCGGGGCGGTCAGCACGACGAACGCCGGGCGCGGGCTCTTCATCTGGGCCTATGATCCGCGCGCCTATCCCGACGTGAAGTACGATCCCGCAGCGGCGCGCGCGCTGCTCGACGCCGCGGGCTGGAAGCTCGGCGCCGACGGAGTGCGCCGCAAGGACGGTAAGGCGCTCGATGTGCTCTTCATCCTGCAGGCCGGGACGCCGGGCGACGCGATCATCGGCAACGCCGTCGCGCAATATTTCAAAGCAGTCGGCGTCAACGTCACGCTCAAGGCGTTCAACGTCACGCAGCTCGTCGCGCCGGCGAACCAAGGCGGACCGGTCTACGGCGGCAAGTTCCAGCTGGCGCTCTACCCGTTCGTCAACGGCGACGACCCCGACACCACCGACCAGTTCAGCTGCGCGACGGTCCCGCCGCGCGGTTACAACAAGTCGCGCATCTGCGATCCGCGCATCGACGCGCTGCTCGCGCAGGGCCAGCGCACGTACGACCTCGCGCAGCGCAAGGCGATCTACGCGCGCCTAGAGGCGATTCTGCACGAGCAGATGCCGATCGTGCTGCTCTACCAGCGGCCCGAGCTCGACACGTTCACCACCCGCCTGCGCAATCAGACCACCTCGCTCTCGACCGCGTGGTGGAACGCCGGCGCCTGGGCGCTCGCGCCGTAGCTGCTCGCCGGTGTGGCGCGCCGGGTCGCCGACCGGCCGTTGGGAAAAAAGTCCCACGACGTTCGGGCCGCCCGCCTTGTGAACGGCGCCACTCGCCTCGGAACATGGAGGAAAAAGGAGTTTGCTCCATGCCTTCCTTTCCGGCTGCGGCGTTGCCGGCATTCGCGCAGGTCAGCGGCGTCGAACCGATCCGGCGTTCCGACGAGCACGGCGGCCACGGGCCGATCGTCTTCCGGCGGCTGCTGACGCAGCGCGACTTCGCCGCCGCGGTCGACTTCGTCGACGTGACGACGATCCCGGCCGGCAGCACGATCGGGACCCATCGCCACGACCGCAACGAGGAGCTCTATTTCGTCCTCTCTGGCGAGCCGCTCGTCGAGGTCGACGGCGACGCCAGGCGGCTGCGGCCCGGTGACGTTGCGATCGTTCGTTCGGGGGGCCGTCATTCGCTCGTCAACGACACCGCAGCCGACGTGACGATCGCGGTGATTCAGCTGCCGGTCGGCACATGAACGTCTCCGCGGCGGACCTGGCGCGAGCGCGTGCGACCGGGACGAGCTACCGCGTCGAAGTCGAACGCCGGATCGCCTACGAGGTTCGCGAGACGATCGGCTCGGCGTTCGACCTCGCGGATTCGAGCCTTGCCGACGCGCTGGAAGGCCGGCCCGTCTTCGTCGTCGTCGACCGGCGCGTCGACGCAATCTACGGCACCGCGCTGCGCGCGTACGCCGCCACGGCGCTGCGATGCTTGGCGATCCATCCGCTGCACGCCGTCGAGACGACGAAGTCGCTTTCGTCGGTCGAGTCCCTGTGCGCCGCGATGCACGCGGCGGGTTTGCCGCGCGAGGGCGTGCTGCTCGCGGTCGGCGGCGGCGTGACGCTGGACCAGGCCGGCCTTGCCGCGGCGCTGTACCGGCGCGGCGTGTGCTACGCGCGGCTGCCCACGACGCTGGTCGGGATCGTCGACGTGGGCGTCGGCATCAAACAAGCCGTCAACGCCGAGGGCGGCAAAAGCTTGATCGGCGCGTTCTACCCGGCGTACGTCAACCTCACCGATACGACGTTTCTGGGCTCGCTGCCCGAGCCCGCGATCGCGTGCGGGATCGCGGAGATCGCGAAGATGGGGATGATCTGCGACGCACGGCTCTTCGAGCTGCTCGAACGTGACGGCGCCGATCTGCTGGCGTCGCGCTTTCAGCACCATCCGTCGGCCCGCGAGGTGATCGCGCGCGCGCAAACGACGATGATCGACGAGTTGCGCGAGAATCTCTTCGAGGACGACCACGCGCGCTTCGTCGACTTCGGCCACACGTTCAGCCCCGCGCTCGAAGCGCGCACGGGGTATCAGCTCGCGCACGGTGAGGCGGTCGGCGTCGACATGGCGCTCGCCACCGCGATCGCGGTCGAACTGAACCTCTGCGAGGCGGCGGTGCTTGGGCGGCTCGCAGCCTTGCTGCGCGCGGCCCGTTTGCCGGTCGTTCACGACGCGCTTGAGCTGGAGCTTGCGCTGGAAGCGCTGTCGGCTGCGCGCGCACATCGCGGCGGCGCGCTGAACCTCGTCGTTCCCCGGCGGGTCGGTGCGGTGACGTTCGTGCAAACGGTCGAGCCGGCGCTGCTCGCGGCGGCGCTCGCGCGGGTGCGCTCGGCCGCGTGACCGTTCTCGCCGCAGATCTCGGCGGGACGTGGCTGCGCACCGCGGTGCTGGACGGCGACGCGCTGCGCGGCGTTCGCCGGCGGCGGCTGCGCACGGTGTTCGACGGCCGCAGCGCGACGGAGGTGTGGGACGACGTCGTCGACGGCATCGGCGCCGCCGCGCGCGGCCACGCGGCGCGGAGCGCGGAGCGCGTCGCGATCGCGTTTCCCGGGCCGCTCGCCGCCGGCGTCCCGCTCGCCGCGCCGACGCTCACGGGAGACGTCGGCGTACCGGCGGACCTCGTCGCGCGCATCGCCGACGCGACAGGGAAACGGGTCGCGCTGATCAACGATGTCGCCGCCGCGGCGGCGTTCTTGGCGACGCGCACCGCCGACCGTGACTTCTTCGTGGTCACCGTCAGCAGCGGCATCGGCAGCCGCGTCCATCGCGGCGGCGCGGCGCCCGCGCGCGCCGGCTACGACGGTGAGATCGGCCACCTGCGCGCCGATCCGCGGCCGGATGCGCCGCGCTGCGACTGCGGCGGCCGCGGCCACCTCGGCGCGCTCGCCTCGGGCCGCGCGGTCGAACGGCTCGCTCGCCGCGCCGCGCGCGAAGATCCGCAGGCGTTCGCGGCGTCGGCGTGCGCGCGCGCCGGCGCCACCGCCGAGACGCTTTCGAACGAGCTGCATCTCGTCCCGGCGATGCTCGCGGGCGACGGGTGGAGTCTGGCGCTGTTGCGCCGGGCGACCGCGCCGCTGGCGCGGTTCGCGCTCGCGGTCGTCGTCGCGGGCGGGCTCGAACGCATCTACGTGATCGGCGGTTTCGCGGTCGCGCTCGGCGAGGTCTATCGCGACGCGCTGACGGCGGAGATCGAAGCGCTGCTCGACTCGCCGGCGATCGCGCTCGACCCGCGCGAGCTCGTCCGCGTCGTCGATCCCGGAACGGAGGCGGCCCTGCGCGGCGCCGCGCTCGCCGCGTGAGCGAGGTCGCGCTGTTGATGGCCGGGGGCCGCTCGGAGCGCATGCGCGCCGCCGCCGGCCCGCGGCACAAAGCGCTGACCGAGGTCGGCGGCCGCACCTTGATCGAGCACAACACAGCGCAGCTGCTCGATGCCGGCTTCGAGGAGATTGTCGTCGTGCTGGGCGCCGGCGAAGCGGAGCTCGCCGCGTTCGTCGACGAACGCATCGTGCCGTTCGCGCGAGCGCGCAGAGCGCGGATACGAACCGAGATCGAGGCCGTGCCGCTGGGAAACATCGGTTTCGCCGGGACGTTCGCCGCGTCCGCCGGCGACGTGCTCGTGGTGTACGTCGACAATCTGTGCGCGCTCGACCTGCGCGAGCTGCTGGCGTTCCATCGCCGGGAGCGCTGCGACTTGACAATCGCGACGCACGAAGAGGCGTTCCCGATTCCGTACGGCGAGCTCGACGTGCGCGACGGCCGGGTCGTCGGCTATCGCGAGAAGCCGCGGCTGCGCGTGCGCGTCTCGAGCGGGACGTGCGTCGCGGGTCCCCGCGCGCGCGCGCTGATCGCGCCCGGCCGCAAGCTCGACGCGCGCGATCTCTTCGCGCTCGTCACGGCGGCCGGCCTCACGGTCGGCGCGTTCGAGCACGACGCCGCCTGGGTCGACGTCAACGATCCGGCCGCGGCGCGCCGCGCCGAAGAGCTCCTCGCCGCCGATCCGCACGCCTTCCGGACGGTCGTGCGCGCATGAGCCGCCGCATCTCGATCCTTTCGATCGCCAACGACGTCCCGCACGGCGGCGACGAGAACAGGCTGCTCTCGTTCTCGCAGCACATCGACCGCGATCGCTTCGACCACCACGTCGTGATCGTCAAAGCCGCCGATCCGGCGATCGACGCGCGGTTCGGGACGCTGCGCGGGGAGTTTCGCGCGCGCGGGATCCCGCTGATCGAGCTGGGGATGCGGCGGCCCGGACACGCGGTCGGTTCCGACCGGCTGCGCCGTCTGCCGCACGCCGCCGCAACGTTCGCGCGCAGCGTCGCGAAGCTTTCGCGGCTGGTGCGCGAGCTGCACGTCGACGTTCTCGACGGGCACATCGGAACCGGAAACCAGCTCGCGGTCGCCACCGGCTTCACGACGCGCAAACCGGTGGCGGTGACGACGTACCACGCCGAAGTCTTCACCCCGCGCTGGCTGTGGTATCCGGTGCAGCAGGCGACGCTGCGCGGCGCCGACGTGATCATCACCGATTCGCATCAGCGGGCCGACGCGATGCGCGGCTTCCTGCGCGCGCCGCGCGCGCCGATCGAGATCATTGCGAACGGAATCGACGCCGAGCCGCCGCGCCGTCCGGCGGCGGAGGTTGCCGCCGAGCTCGGCATTCCGCCCTCGGCGATCGTCGTCGGCCAGATCGCCGGGATGGTGCCGACGAAAGGCTGGGCGCCGCTGATCGAAGCGGCGGCGCAGGTGCTCGCGCGCGATCCGCGCGCGTTCTTCCTGTGCATCGGCCACGATCGCTACGCGCCGTGGTTTCGCCCGCAGCTGCAGGCTCGCGCGGAGGAGCTGGGCATCGCGGACCGCATTCGTCTCGTCAGCTATCCGGGGCACAATGCCGACGTGTGGCAGCTCTTCGACGTGCACGTCCACGCCTCGCTGTTCGACTCGCTGCCGAATGCGATCATCGAAGGGATGGCGTACGGGAAACCCGCCGTCGTCACCGACGTGGGCGACTGCGCGCGAACCGTGATCGACGGCGTCTCTGGAATCGTCGTCCCGCCGAACGATCCGTCCGCGCTGGCCGGCGCGCTGTTGCGCATGCTCGCCGATCCGGCGCTGCGCGCGCGCTGCGGCGCCGCGGCGCGCGCACGCTACGAACTCGGCCACCGCCCGGAAGTGATGACCGACGGTCTGCAGGCGCTCTTCGAGCGGATGGCGGCGTGAGAACGTTCGTCTCGGGAGCGGGCGGTTTCATCGGCCGCGCGGCCGTGCGCGCGCTGGCGCGCCGCGGCGACGAGGTGGTCGCGCACGTCGGCCCGCCGGGCTGCGGTCTGACGGTGCCGCCCGAAGCGGTCGCGTCGCTCGAGTTCGAGCTCGGCGACCCGCGCGATCTCGCACCGTTGCTGCGTGACTGCGACGCGGTCGTGCACCTCGCCGGACCGGCGTCCGTCGTCGCCTCGTTCTCCGATCCAGACGGATATCTGCGCGCGCACGCGCTCGGCACCGCGGCGCTGATGCGGGCAGCCGCCGGCGTCGGCGTACCGCGCTTCGTCTACGTCTCGTCGGCCGAGGTGTACGGACGAACCCGCGCCGCGCGCGTGCGGGAGGACGCTCCGTTGCAGCCGCGCTCGCCGTACGCGGCGGCGAAGGTCGGCGGTGAAGCCGCCGTCGGCGCCGCGGCGCGCACGAGCGGAACGAGCGCCGTGATCCTGCGGCCGTTCTCCGTCTACGGCCCGGGGCAGCGCGCGGCCTCGCTGCTCGCGACGATCCTCGCGCAAGCGGTCCGCGGAGAGCGCGTCGCGGTCCGCGATCTCGCGCCGGTGCGCGATTACTGTCACCTCGACGACGTCGCGAACGCGATCGCGCGCGCGTGCGAGGTCCGCGTCGATGAGGTCGTCGCATTCAACGTCGGCACCGGCGTCCCGACGAGCGTGGGCGAGCTCATCGAGGAAGTCTTCGCCGCGTTGGGCCGCCCCGGTTCGTACGAGGAGCTGGGCGCCGACCGCGGCGCCGCGGAGATCTTTCGCCTCGTCGCCGATCCCGCGCAGGCCGCGGACGCGCTCGGCTGGCGCGCCGAGATCGCGTTGCGCGACGGAATTCTGAGCGCGCTCGAAGCAGTGATCGCGTGAGCGAGACGCTGCTGCTGACCGGCGCGCAAGGATTCGTCGGCCGCTGGTTCGCCGCCGCATCGGGTTTCGGGCGCGTCGTCGGAGTCGGCCGTTCGCCGCGCCGCGCGAGCTTCACCCACGAGGCAACGCTCGGGCCGCACCGCGTGACCGCGCCGCTCCCGTCCGCGCTGCGCTCCGCACCCCAGACGGAGTACGTGAGCTGCGACGTCCGCGACGAGCACGCGCTGATCGCCTTGTTGCGAACGGAGCGCCCGCACGCGATCGTACACCTCGCCGCGGCGCTCCGCGACGATCCGCCGAGCGCGCTCTTCCCCGCGAACGTCGACGGCACGATCGCGCTGCTGCACGCCGTCGCGTGCAGCGGCGTGCGCGTCGGGCGGATCGTGCTCGGATCGAGCGGCTCGGTCTACGGTGCGCCGCAGCGGCTGCCGGTGCGCGAAGACGACGGCGTGAACCCGCCCGACCTCTACGCCGTCAGCAAGCTCGCCGCGGAGTGGTCCGCGCACGTCCTCGCGCGCGAGCTCGGTCTTCCGCTCGTCGTCGCGCGCATCTTCAACGTCGTCGGACCCGGCCTGGACGAACGGCACGCGTGCGCGCGCTTCGCCTCGCAGCTCGCCGCCGCCGCGCACGGCTACGCCGAGCGCGTCGTCGTCGGCGACCTCAGCCCGACGCGCGACTTCGCCGACGTGCGCGACGTCGCCGCGGCGCTCGCGATCCTGGCGCGGCGCGGCGCCGCCGGCACGACCTACAACGTCGCGAGCGGCCGCGAGACCGCGCTGCGAGAGGTGTTCGAGATACTGCTCGAGCACAGCGGGGCCGGCGAACGGGTCGAGGTCGTGCGCGGGTACCGGCGCGCGGCCGACTGCCCGCGCGTCGTCGCCGACGTCGGCCGCCTCGCGCAGCTCGGCTACGCACCCGCGCACGCGCTGAGCGGCTCGCTCGCCGACCTGTACCGGTATTATGCGGACGACGTCGCGCGCGCGGTCGCAGCGGCGCCGACGAACGGCGCCAACCGCGACGCGATCGCGGCGGACGCGACCCACGGATGAGCGGCTAACACGCCCGTGATCGCGGCATCGTCGCGCGCCACGACGGCATCCGCGGCGAGCGCCTCGTACGAGATCAGCGCGCGCAGCATCGCCGCGATCGCGGGCGGAGGCGCGTGGGTCGGCTGCGCCACGAACGCGCCGTCGCGAACGACGTGCGGAACCTCCACGACGTCGTCGCGGGAAAAGCCCTCGAGATACCCGGCGTTGCGAACGGTGAGAAAGAAGACGTCGTCCGAGCTCCCGTCGATCGCCGCGCGGATCCACGGTGCGACCGCGCGCGGGTACCAGGGCGCCGGCCGCCGCGTGAGCGCGCTGCGAATCGCCGCCGCGTCGCCGCGTTCGAACGCGTCGTACGCGGCGGCGGCGATCTCCGCGAGCACCGCAGCGCGCGCCGTTGCCGTTCGCTGCGCCGCGCGCTGCTCGGCGACGACCGCGTCGCGCTCGTCCTGCAATCGCACGTAGGGCAACGGCACGGTCCGCGTCGCGCGAATCGTGGCCGCGCTCGGATAGGACGCGTTCTCGCGCGTCGCCGCATACGCTTCGACGAGGTCCTCTCCGGCGCGCTCGAGCGAGGTGAACCAGCCGAGATGGTTCACGCCCGCATAGCGAAAGGCGATCGGCTCCGCGACCCTCACCGCTGCGGCGATCTCACCGAGCACGACCGCCGGCAGCTCACACAGCCCGGCGACGTCGAGCTCGGGAAACGCGGCGAGCGCGCAGCGCGTCAGGATGCCGAGCGGAGCCGTCAACAGCGCGACGCGCGCCTGCGGTGCCTCCGCTGCGACGGCCGAGAGCACGTCGTGCAGCGCAGGCCACGAACGCCACGCTGCGGCGAGCCCGCCCGGCCCGAGCCCTTCGTCGCCCGGAATCCCCTCGGCGAGCGGAAACGACTCGTCGTGCGCGCGCGCCGCCAACCCGCCGGCGCGCAGCTGCACGACGATCAGCGCTGCACCGTTGAGCGCCGCGCGCAGGTCGGTCGTGGTCGACAAGCGAGAGGCAAGCATCGGTTCGAGGACGACGGCGGCGCGGCGAACCGCGTCGAGACGGCGCGCGTCGCGGCCGTGAAGCACAAAGCTGAGCCGCGAATCGCGTGCAAGCCGCGGCTCGGCGAGCAAATGCGGCGTGCTCGGCGCGCTGCCGCCGACCACGACAACCTTCACGCCGCTGGCGGCGCCGGAGCTACTCTTCGTTTTCGTGCTCGGGCGGGTCGACCAGCGTGATCGGACCGTCGAACACCTCGAGGATCTCGCTGCCCGCGACGACGACCGCGTCGCGCTCTTTGTCGACGATCGCCTCGCTGGCCTCGAGCCACGCGATCGGTCCGTCGTCTTCCTCACCCTCGCCGGGCGCCAGATAGGCGAACTCCAACAAGCCGACCGCGGCGAGCGCGTCGACGATCGCGGCCGCCGGCGCGAGCGCTTGGGCGCGCGCACCATCGTCCCCGTCGTCCACCTTGCGCAGCAGCGCGCGCAGCGGTTCCGAGAGGTGCTTGGTCACCTCAGGATGATCGAGCGGATCGGCCTGCGTCTGCGTATCGTCTTGGTTCACCCGGCGGCGCTTTCGACGCGGGCCTCGAAACACATGGCGCGGCGACCACCTGCCCGGCCGCAGGGAACCACGCCGAACGGCTCACTCGTTCCTCTCAGGTGTTCACCACGCTGCAGGCTCGCCGGGCCCGGGCCGTCCTTGCCGTGCTTCTCTTTCTCGCATGCGCTTTGAGCGTCGCGCCGCTCGCGTCGCCCGCAGCGGTCTCGCGGACGCCTGCGAAGCGCGCGCTCGCCGCGAAGAAGCCGGCGCCGAAGAAAAAAGCCGTTCGGACGGCCGCATATCACCCGCACGCCGGCCTGGCGCCGGCCGACGAGTATTTCGGGCACTTGGGGATGAGCGTACTCGGCGTGCGCAACAAGGTCAAAGATCTCGGGCTCGACGCCGACTACCATCCCGAGCACGACAAAGCGGTGCTGAACAACGCGCTGTGGGTCGAAGACGCGATGCGCGACTGGGCGAAGAAGTATCCGTTCGACCGCTGGTTGCCGCGCTACGCGTACGCGCTGGAGCAAATGTACGAGCGCATTCCGGGCGACGACGCGCACAAGCGCGCGCTCAAGCAGATCGCGTACATCACCGCGTACTTTCCGCAGACACAATACGGCAAGGTCGGCCGCGCGAAGCTCGCGCAAGGCGTGCCCACGCCCGATCCGTCCGACACGCCGCAGCCGCTGACGGATCTCGAGCGCCTCGCGCTGCTCGACGGCAAAGTCACCCCGACGATCCCGCCCGCCGCCACGCCGACCCCCGCGCCGACGCCCTCCGCATTACCGTCCGCGGCGCCGGCGACGGAACCGGCCGCCGAACCGAGCGCGAGCCCGTCACCCGCTGGGCCGGGCACGCCCGCGCCCTCGGCGACGACCCGCCCGCAGCGATAGCGCAGCAGGGAGGCGTAGAAGGGATATCTTTGCGGTACAGAGTATCCGCTTCCAACCCGCCTGTATCGGAGCCGCCCGTGGACGTCACCCGCGCCATCGCCGACCTCGACGAAGTCCGCTCCCGCCTCGCCTCCGTCCAGCGCTTCCGCGGCCTTTCCGGGCCCGCGGCGCTCGCCAGCGGGGTCGGCGCCTTCGCCTGCGGGCTGCTGCAGCTCGCCGTCGCGCCGAGCCCGCACGGGGCTGAGGCGGCCAGCTACGTCGCCATCTGGATCGCCTGCCTGGTCTTCGCCCTGGCCGTGAACTACGGCGCGGTCGCGGTCTGGCTGGTCAAGAACTGGTCCTCGCGGACCCGGACCGAGCTCCAGACCGCGGCGGTCGCGATCGTCCCGTCGGTCGTCGCGGGCGGCGCGTTCACCGCGGCGCTGCTGGCGCGCGGCGAGATCGGGCTGCTCCCCGGGACGTGGGCGCTGTGCTACGGCCTCGGGCTGCTGGCGGCGCGCGCGATGCTGCCGCGCGGCGTCGGCGCGGTCGCGATCGCGTTCGCGGCGATCGGCTCGGCGCTGCTCTTCGCGGCTGGGACGAACGCGCTGGCCTGGTGGGTGATGCCGCTGACGTTCGGTTTCGGGCAGATTGCGATCGGGCTGCTGATCGCGCGCGACGAGGCGCGCAGCCCGCGCGAGGTGCGGGTGTGAACGACGCACCGTTCGCGTTCCCCGGCTTGGAACGCATCTTTCACGAGCGCGGACGGCTCGCCGTGTGCGCTTGCCTGATCGCCAATCCCGACGGGATGCGGTTCACCGACCTGCAGGACGCATGCGGCTTGACCGACGGCAACTTGAACCGCCATCTGCACGCGCTGGCGGAAGTCGGCGTGGTCACCAGCGAGCGCGTGCGCGGCAACGGCCGCCCGACCACGATCGTGCGCATCACCGACGACGGGCGCGCGCGCTTTCTGACCTACGTCGACGAACTGGAAGCGGTCGTGCGCGGCGTGCAGCGGCAGGCCGACTCGCCGGCCGGCCCGCGGCTGGCGACGCAGCCGTGATCGAACGCGCACCCGCCCTCACCGGCGTGCCGCGGCACGTCGCGATCATCATGGACGGCAACCGCCGCTGGGCGCGCGCGCACGGCGTGCCCGCGCTCGAAGGCCATCGCAAAGGGATGCACGCGCTCGAGCGCGCGGTCGACGCGGCGTTGCGCACGGGGATCGCGATGGTGACCGTGTACGCCTTCAGCGAGGAGAACTGGTCGCGCGAGCAGCGCGAGGTGTTCGGCTTGTTCGGCATCGCCGAAGCGTTCGCGCGCGAGAAGGCGGCCTCGCTCGCCGCGCGCGGCGTCCGCGTGCGCGTGATCGGTCGCCGCGACCGCTTGCCGAACGGCGTGGTCGACGCGTTCCGCATTCTGGAAGAACGCACCGCGCACGGCAACGCGATGCTGCTGACGATCGCGGTCGACTACGGCGCGCGCACCGAGCTGCGCGACGCGTGCCGCGCGCTCGCGCGCGACGTCGCCGCGGGGCGGATCGCGCCCGAGCAGATCGACGAGGACGCGATCGCGGCGAAGCTGTGGACCGCGGGGCTGCCCGACCCGGATCTCGTCGTGCGCACGGGCGGCGAGCTGCGGCTCTCCAACTTCTTGCTCTACCAGAGCGCATACGCCGAGCTGTGGTCGACCAACGATCCCTGGCCCGACTTCGACGGCCGCACCCTCGGCCTCGCCGTCGACGCGTTCGCGGCGCGCGAGCGCCGCTTCGGCCGTTAGCCGAAGACCAGGGCGCGGAAGCGCGCGTCGTCGCGCAGCGCGGTCAGCCGCGGGTCGAGCGCGTAGAGCCCGCGCTCGTTGCGGTTCTTCTTGTCGCGCAGCCCGAGCTCGACCCACGCGACGGCGTCGGCGCGGCGCCCGAGCGCCAAGCACAGCGCGGACGCCAGCGCCACGTCGACGTGCTCGCCGGCTTTGCGATTCGGCTTGAGGTTCGGGAGCGCGCGCGGCGGGCGGCCGGCGCGCGCGTCGACCAGCGCGGAGAGCATCGCGGCGAAGTCGCGCTTCTGCGCCGGAAGCTTCAGCTTTGCGATCTCGGCCCGCGCTTCGTCGCTGCGCCCGAGCTCGAGATCGGCCAGCGCGATCGTCTCGACCGCACCGAAGTCGACCGCGTCGAGCTCCGAGAGCTGCTCGAGCGCGGCGCGCGCTTCGGCGTAGCGGTGCGCGTAGTAGAGCGCCTTGCCGTACCACACGAGGTTCATCTTGCTCAAGGGGTCCAATTGCGTCGCGCGCAGCAGCATCGTGCGCGCGGCTTCCGCGTTGCCGCGGTAGAGGTGATCGATGCCGAGCAGCTCGTAGGCGGGCGCGTCGTCGGGGCGGTACGCGACCGAGACGTGCAGCATGGTCTCGGCGCGGTCGAGATCGCCGTCGCGCTGCAGCGCGACCATCCCGAGCGCCGCGAACGCTTCGCCCGAATGCGAGTCGCGGCGCAGCGCGCTGTGCGCGTACTCCTCGGCGCGGCGGAACGCGACGTCCGCCGGCGCGATCGCTTTGAAATCCCAGTCGCCGATCTCGGCGTAGGTCACCGCCAAGCCCGCATATCCGCGCGGATCGTCGGGTGCGAGCGCGACGACCCGGCCGAAGTGCACCAAGCTCGCGCGCATTCCGGCTTCGGTGCGGCGGTCCCAGGTGTAGCGCCCGAGCGTGTACGCACGCGCCGCCTCGCCGCTCAGCGGCGGCGGCTCGCGCGAGACGCGGCCGAACGAGACGCCGCCCGACGCGAACGCGATAATCGCCAATGCCGCCACGGCGCGCAACGCAAATGCGGCGCGCGCGGCGACGCCGCGTTTGCGCGCCGCCGCACCGTTCTCGACGATGCTGACCGGCGCGGCAAAACGATAGCCGCGGCGCGGGACCGTCTCGACGAAGGCGCGGCCGTCGCCGCGCGGGTCGAGCGCGCGCCGGATCAGATAGATCGTCTGCGTGAGGTTGCCGTCCTCGACGAAACCCTCGGGCCACAGCGCGTCGCGTAGCGTGTTCTTCTCGACCAGCGCGCCCGGCTCGGCGAGCAGCAGCCCCAGCGCTTCGGCGACTTTCGGCGCCAGCGGCACGCTGCGGCCCTCGCGGCGGAGGACGCGCTCGTCGCGGTCGAAGCTGAAGGGCGGGAAGGCGATCCGGACGCCCATGGTAGCCGCCCGGAACTTCGCCGTGCGCGCTTAGACCCCGCCTCCGACCCGCATGAGATATTTCACGATCCAGCGGTCCAGCGTCGAGGTGGCGGCGGGCGTCCCGTAGTTCACGAAGAGCTCGTTGCCGTTCGCGAACTTCTTGCGCAGCGAAGCTGCCAAATTTCTGCCGGGGGACGCGAAGCCGCCCCGCCCGCTCACGTCGCGGTAGGCGATGCTGGCGTTCCCGTCGCGCCCGAACGGGACGGCAAGCGAGAGCCGGCGCAGCCACTGCCCGTCGCTGAAGCCCGAGTACGCGGCCTCGCGCGTCCCCGCGTAGTCGAACGAGAGGCTCGCCGAGCCGAGCGCGCGCGTCAGCGTCGTCGTCGTCTGGTGAAGCTGGAACGGCCCGAACGGTCCGGCCTGGTAGTCGGTGCGGATCGAGCTCGGCGTTCCCTCGCCCAAACCGATTCCCGCGCTCCAGGTCTTGAACGGCAGCAGCTGCTGATCGCGGTAGCCGTGCGTGCCGCCGGAGAAGTAGTCGCCTTCGTACGTGCGCTGCGAGCCGACTTGATCGTTCAGGTACAGCGCGAGCTTCGAGCGCATCCGCAGCGTGAGGTACGCGTCGGCGTCGCTCTCGTGCACGTTTCCTTGCCGGTCGAGCCAGCGGTCCCAGTACAGATACAATTCCGCATTCTTCACCGGACCGCGCTTCGGCGAGCGGGTGAGATCGAGTGAGAATTCCGGGCCGCGCACGTCGGCGATGTTGGTGAAGCCGTCGACCGGCGCGTACCATGGCCCGACGTCGAGCCACGTGAGGTTCGCCTCGAGACCGGGTTTCTGTATGTCGATGAACGCCGCGTTCTTCTGCGCCTCGCCCGCGCTCGGCACGAACGTTCCCGTCTCTTGCGCGTGCATCGCGGAATAGACGAGCCCGCTCGCGAGCGAACGGCCGAAGCCGCCGATCTCCCACGAGCGGTCCTCGCCGTTCGAGTGCGCGGCGTTCACGCCGTCGATCCAGTAGCCGAACGTGTTGTCGGGCCGGCGGTGCTTGAACCCGAACGCGAGGTCGTCGAAGAGCATCCCGGTCTGCGGGTTCGTCCCGCGCACTTCGAGCGCGCCGAACGACTCGGAGCCTTTCGTGCCGACCAGCTTGAGCCCGCGGTCGAACGGCCCGATCGCGGGCGAGTAGAACAGCACCTCGTTCGGAAGGTTCAACTCGAAGCCCTCGAGCGCGGGGTTGACGTACGGCGCGCCTTGCGCGAAGAACGGCCGGTACTCGGTGAACGCGCGGCGGAACTGCTGCGGCGCGATCGTCTGCTGGTCGACTTCGACGTTCGAGAAGTCGGGCGAGAACGCGCCCACGAACGTCGTCGTCGCGTCGATCGGAATCGCGACGTCGGCGCCGGCGGTGCGCGGCGTTTGGCGCACCGTCGCGCCGGACGGCACGGTGAACGAGCTGCGGTCGGTGCCGGCGCTTTCGAGCAAGAACGCTTCGGCGCGCGGCTTCGGCGGCGGGACCGCGCCGCTCAGCGATACGCCGCGGACGCTCGGCCAGAAGCGCCAGTCGAAGCCGAGGTTCGGCCAGCCCGGAATCGCCTGGTACGCCATCAGCGGAGCGTACGCGAGCGTTTCGTGCTCGGCGCTCGCCGCGACGTTTCGCACGACGTTGATCTTCCACTTCTGCGGGCCGTTCGCGGCGAGCTTCAGCGCGCCGTACGGGATGCGCAGCACCGCGTTCCAGCCGTCGGCGGTTGCCTTCGCGACCGCGCTCCACTCCGGCTTGTAGCGCGCGGTCTCGCTGGCGAACGCATAGCGCGTCCCGCGCGGCGTCACCGCGAACATGTACGCGCGCCCGCCGTTCCCGGTCACGTCGAGCAGGACGGCGACGAAGTCGTCGGTGCCGTAGCCGACGTCGTCGGTCGCCTGCGTCGCGACGAGCGGCGTCTTCTGCTCCGCTCGCACGCCGACGTACAGCGCGCGGTCGTCGTACCACAGCGAGACCGCCGTGGCGACGCCGGCCGGTGACTTCGAGCCCAGATCGAAGAACGGCCCGGTCAGCGCGCCGTCGGCCCAGCGCGGGTCGCTCAGCGAGGCGTCGAGCGGGAGCGGCGTCGCCGCGCGCCGGACCTCGACCCGGTCGGCCGGCGCGAGCGAGACGGCCAGCGCCCCCGGCGGCAGAGCGAGCACGAGGACCGCGCCCGCGATGAGTCGGCGAAGCATGACTCGACCCTAGCAGCGCCGCCCGCGCCGCGTCGTTCAAGCCGCGCTCAATCCCGCCGGCGGCCGTCTCACGGAACCCTCACGCCGCATTGCCGCGGCCCGCGCGCTCGCAGCAACCGAGCGGCCGGGACGACGGAAGCAGGTGCGCCGGCGAAGGTTTCCTGTTAGAATAGGTGCTTATGGCCCAGACTCGGACGCGGCCCGACATCCGCAACGTCGCCATCATCGCCCACGTCGACCACGGGAAGACGACGCTGGTCGACGCCATGTTCCGGCAGAGCGGGATCTACCGCGAGGGTCAGCAGGCCGAGACGCGCGCGATGGACTCCAACCCGCTCGAGCGCGAGCGCGGGATCACGATCCTGGCCAAGAACACCGCGATCGAGCACGCCGGCGTGAAGTTCAACATCGTCGACACGCCCGGCCACGCCGACTTCGGCGGCGAGGTCGAACGCGTGCTGCAGATGGTGCAGGGCGTGGTGCTGCTGGTCGACGCGGCGGAAGGGGTGATGCCGCAGACGCGCTTCGTGCTGCGCAAGGCACTCGAGCTCGACCTGCGCGCGATCGTCGTCATCAACAAGATCGACCGCAAGGACGCGCGCCCGGTCGAGGTCGTCGACGAGGTGTTCGACCTCTTCATCGAGCTGGGCGCCTCGGACGAACAGGCCGACTTCCCGGTGGTCTACGCGAACGGCAAGGCGGGGATCGCCAAGTACGAGCTCGCCGACGCGAGCAGCGATCTGGAGCCGCTGTTTCGAACGATCGTCGAGCACGTCCCCGAGGCGCCGGCCGAGGACGGCGGCTTTCAAATGCTCGTCTCCGCGATCGACCACAACCGCTACGTCGGGCGGATCGGGATCGGGCGCATCTTCCGCGGCAGCGCGCGCGTGAACGCGCCGATCGCGAAGGTGGCCCGCGAGGGCACCGTGACGCCGGGGCTGCGGCTGACGAAGATGCTCGCGTTCCACGGCCTGGAGCGAATCGAGATCGAGGAAGCCTCGGCCGGCGACATCGTCTGCGTCTCGGGGATCGAGGGCTTGAACATCGGCGACACGATTGCCGACGCGGCGCAGGCGGAGGGGATCGACGCGGTCGCGGTCGACGAGCCGACGGTCTCGATGTACTTCATGGTGAACGCTTCGCCGTTCGCCGGGCGCGAGGGTAAGTATCTGACCTCACGGCAGATTCGCGAGCGGCTGATGCGCGAGCTCGAGTCGAACGTCGCGCTGCGCGTCGAGGAGACCGACTCGGCCGACACCTTCGAAGTGCGCGGCCGCGGCGAGCTGCATCTCTCGATCCTGATCGAGACCATGCGGCGCGAAGGCTACGAGCTGGCGGTCAGCAAGCCGCGCGTGATCATCACCGAGCGGCACGGCGTGAAGATGGAGCCGGTCGAGTACGTCGTGATCGACGTGCGCGAAGAGTACGCCGGCGCGGTGATCGAGGCGGTGGGACGCCGGCGCGCGCAGATGTCGAACATGGTGACGGTCGGCGAGACGCGCCGGCTCGAGTACACGATGCCGACGCGCGCGATCTTCGGCCTGCGCGGCGAGCTGCTGACGCTCTCGCGCGGGACGGCGGTGATGTCGCACGTCTACTACACGCATCAGCCGCTCGCCGGCGAGATCCCGGGCCGCAGCAACGGCGCGCTCGTCACCAGCGACACCGGCAGCGTCACCGCCTACGCGCTGATGGGTTTGGAGCAGCGCGGCCGCTTCTTCGTCGAGCCGGGCACCGAGGTGTACGAAGGGATGATCGTCGGCCGGGCCAACGACGACAAGGACGTCGCGATCAACGTCGTGCGCGCGAAGAAGCTGACCAACATGCGCGCCGCAGGAAGCGACGAGAACGTCAAGCTGCCGCCGGCCGAGGAGATGTCGCTCGAGCGCGCGATCGAGTTCATCGAAGACGACGAGCTGGTCGAGGTGACCCCGCGCTCGATCCGGCTGCGCAAACGGCTGCTCGACGAATCGGAACGGCTCAAAGCGCGCAAACGCGAGAAGGCGCTGGCGGGCTAGCACCCAAAAGAGCGCCGGACGTGCCTCGAACGCTCTTTTCGTTCCGGGGTCTGATCCTTGTCTTCGGGCTGGTCGCAGTCGGTCTTCCGCTGGCGCTGGTCTGGCAGCTGGGTGTGGTCCGGACGCTGAACATCCTGAACAACGACATCGCGCTGACCCGCCAGGGAGAGCTCGCGGCCGCAGCCGTGCTGCAGCTCCAACTCGACGAGGAGACGGGGCTGCGCGGGTACGCCGCGACGCACCGGCGCACGTTTCTGGGCCCGTACGAACGCGCGCAGACCCTGTTCCCCGAACGCCTCGCGGAGCTGCAGCAAGTGGTCGACGAGATGGGCACGCCGGCCGACCGCAAAGCGGTCGGCGATATGCGCCGCATGAACGCGGAGTGGCAGCGCACGGTCGCCGAGCCCGAGCTCACGGGCGCGCCCGGACAAGCCGCCCGGCTGCTGCGCGGCAAAATGCTGATCGACCGCTTCCGCCGCGACGTCGGACCGGTCGACGCGCACTTCGCCGCGCGCTACGGCGAGGCGCTCGCGCAGCGCGAGCGCACGATCCGCACCACCTCGTTCGTCTCGTTCGCGGCGATCGCACTGATCATGCTCGAGGTTCTCGTCTTCGCGCTCGTCGTCGCGCGCATGCGGCGCGAGCTCGACCGCGAGCGCGGCTTCGTCGAGACGCTGCAGTCGGCGGCCTCGGTACGGCTCGTCACGCCGCCGTACCTCGCGGTCGGCACCGCATACCGCTCGGCGACGCGCGGAACGCGGATCGGCGGCGACGTCTACGACGTGTACACGATCGACTCCGACCGCACGTTGCTGGTCGTCGGCGACGTCAGCGGCAAAGGGCTGGCGGCGGCGGTCGACACGACGTTCGTGCGGTACGGGCTCCGTGCGCTCGCCGGCGAGGGGCTGGCCCCGGAAGAGATCGTGCGCCGCTTCGACGCGCTCTACCACGCCGCGAATCCGAGCCCGGAATCGTTCGTCTCGCTCGTCGCCGCCATCTACGACCGGCGCGACGGCTCGCTGGCCTACACGAACGCCGGACACGAAGGCGCCTGGGTGCGGCGCGGGATCGACGTGGAGCAATTGCCGCCGAGCGGCCCGATCGTCGGGCTCGGCAGCGTTCCGTTCGCCGCGGCCCGCACGGCGCTCGGGCCGGGTGAGTTTCTCATCCTCGCCACAGACGGGTTGACCGAAGCGCGCGACCCGCGCGGCGCGCTCGTCCCAGCCGACCGCGTCCGGGCCTGGCTCGCGGCGGCCGACGCGCGCTCGCCGCAGAGCCTGGTCGACGACTTGGCTGCGTTTGCGACGCGCTACACGCGGGGGCGCGTCAACGACGATCTGGCGATCCTCGCCGTTCAGCCTCTGCCGTAACGCTGCAGCGCGGGCGGTGGGCGCGCCGCCGAGCGAGAACGCCGCCGCATGAAACGTCTGGGCATCCTGGCCGTCTCGCTGGCGCTCGTCCTGTCCGCCTGCACGCGCGTCGTCGAGACGAACGCCTCCGGCGCGGGCGGCGAACGGCACCCGTGGACGCAGCCGGGGGTGCTCCGGTTGGCGAGCTTGAGCGATCCGGACACCTTGAGCCCGCTGCTCTCGTCGTTCCAGGTTTCCGTCGACTTGTCGATGTTCTGGGCCGGCTATCTGTTCAACTACAGCGACGCCGGGGAGCTCGTTCCCGAGCTGGCCACCACCGTGCCGACTCTCGAAAACCACGGGATCTCGAAAGACGGCCTGACGATCACGTACCACCTTCGGAAAGGCGTGCAGTGGCAGGACGGCGCGCCGTTCTCGGCCGACGACGTCGTGTTCACCTGGCGCGCCGTGATGAACCCGAACAACAACGTTCAGACGCGCACCGGCTACGACGACATCGCGTCGATCGACGCGCCGGACGGCGCCACCGTGGTCGTCCACCTCAAGAAGCCGTTCGCGCCGTTCGTGAACTCGTTCTTCACCATGGGCCCGACGCCGTATCCCGTCTATCCGAAGCATCTGCTCGCGCAGTACCCCGACATCAACCACGTCGCGTACAACAGCAAGCCGGTCGGAACCGGGCCCTTCATCGTGCAGGAGTGGCACCGCGGTCAGGTCCTGCGGATGGTCGCGAACCCGCACTATTGGCGGGGCGCGCCGAAGCTGAAAGAGGTCCAGTACCGCGCCATCCCCGACGAGAACACGCTGACGACGAGCATGCGCACGCACGAGATCGACTTGTGGTACAACGCTTCGTCGACGAACTACCCGGTCGCTTCGAATATCCCCGGAACGCACGCCGTCCTCACCCCGTTCACGCAGTACTCCCGAATCGGCTTCAACGTGCAGCGCCCGATCATGTCGGAGCTCGCCGTGCGTCGCGCGATCGCGTACGCCACCGATCGGCACACGCTGATCGACAAGATCACCTACGGCGTGAACGTGCTCGGCGAAGGCGACCAGCCGGCGTTCTCGTGGGCACACGACCCGAACCTGCGCTCGATCCCGTTCGACCCTGCGCAGGCGCGCGCCGCGCTCGACGCCGCCGGCTGGAAGACCGGGCCCGACGGGATACGGTCGAAAAACGGGCAGCGGCTGCACATCACGATCGTCACCACGACCGGGAACGCCGTCGGGGACCGCCTCGCCGTCTTCCTGCAGTCGGCGTGGAAGGACGTCGGGATCGAGGCCGAGGTCAAGGCGTACTTGTCGTCGCTGATGTTCGCAAACTATCAAGCGGGCGGGATCATCCAAACCGGCAAGTTCGACGTCGAGTTCTCGTCGTGGCTCAACGGGATCGACCCGGACGACTCGACGAACTTCACCTGCGCAGCGATCCCGCCGAACGGCCAGAACAGCTACCGCCTCTGCAACGCCGAGCTGGACGCGCAAGAGCGGATCGCGATGAGCTCCAACGACCCCGCCGTTCGCAAGGCGGCGTACGCGAAGATCCAAGAGATCCTCGTCGACCAGGTCCCGATGGTGACGATGTGGTTCGCACGCCGCTTCGACGTGGTGACCGACGATCTGAAAGGCTACAAGCCGGCCCACGCCGTGACGACGTTCTGGAACAGCTGGGAGTACTCGATTTAGCCCGGTCGCGGGCGCGTCAGTTCGCGGACGCCGCCGGGCTCGCCGACGAGCACGGCGGCGGTGAGCGCGGATGCGAACAGGCCCGTTGCGACGACGCCGTGGATCGCACGCAGCGCCGCGTCGAGCGCCGCCGGGTCATCGATGAGTCCAAACGAACAGTTGAGGATCGCGTTGCCGTTGTCGGTGACGTACGGCGTTTCACCGCCGCGCCGTTCGACGCGCGCGTCGGGGAAGGCCGGCTCGATCGCACGCTCCACCATGCGCACGCTGAACGGCACGACCTCGACGGGAGTGGTGAAGGCACCGAGCTGTTCGACCAGCTTCTCCGGCGTAACGATGACGACAAACGTTCTCGCGGCGAGCGCCACCGCTTTTTCGCGGAACAGCGCACCGCCGGCGCCTTTCGTGAGCGACCAATCCGCGGCGACCTCGTCGGCGCCGTCGATCGCGACGTCGATCTCCCGCTCGCCGAGCGCGACCAGCGGAATCCCGAGCTCGCGGCACTGCAGCTCCGTCGCAACCGACGTGGCGACCGCGACGATCTCTTCGCCGCGCCCGACGCGCTCGCCGACGCGCTCGACCGCCCAGCGCGCGGTGGAACCGGTGCCGAGACCGACGCACGTTCCCGCGCGGACGTAGCGATCGACCGCGGCGTAGCCCGCCGCGCGCTTGAGGTCGTCGGTCGTCATCCCGGGCGATCTACCTCACGATACGGAGCGGGCCCTCGCATCGCTGCGAGGGCCCCCGTGAGATGCTGCCGATGCGTCGCGCGGTCCTAGTACCGGCGCGCCTGGCAGTGGCCGGGAATCCAGCGGCCGTTCGGACCGCGGTGCGCCGGGACCCAGTGCGATCCGCGCGGGCACCGGCGGTGATTGCCCATCATGTTGTCGTGGTCGCCGTGCTTGGCGAGGGCCGGGGCCGGGGCGATCGCGAGGCCGGCGGCCATCGCGAGCGTCATAACTGAGACGATGAACTTGGTCATGGGAATTCCTCCGGATAAATACGAATGAGGACTACGAGGAGGAGAGCCGTTCTCGCGAGCGAGCGCGCCTCCTGGTCCGCATAACGTAACGAGAGCCCCGTTGGTGCGGGGCTCTGCGCAGTTCGTTACCGGCAGGCCGGCGCGGTTCACACCCTGCTCAGCGGCAGTAGCCCTTGACCTTCACGCCCTTCTTCGTCGTGTAGCCCTGCACCCAGTGCTTGCCGGGCGGGCACATGTGCTTCTTGCTGGAGTGCATCATCATCTTGTTGTGTTTGGCCGGTTTGTCACCGGTGTCTTGCGCATTCGCGACGGTAAATCCGGCCAGCGAAGCGGCGAATGCGAGGCCGCTGAGAATTGCGATGACTCGACGCATGGGTAACCCTCCTCAATGAAGGCTAGAATGAGCAGGGTGTTCCTTCGGCGGCTGCGCGCGCACCTTCCGATGCCGACTCAGTCGCCCGCTTCTGGCACTTACCGGAAGGCCGGCATCTCCGGGAGCGGCTCGACGACCTTGAAGGTCAGCTCGCCCTTGTCGGCGTCGAAGCCGACACGGACGACGTCGCCGTCGCGGACCTCGCCGGCCAAAATCTTGCGGCCGAGCGGGGTCTCGACTTCGCGCTGGATCGCGCGCTTGAGCGGGCGGGCGCCGTAGGCCGGGTCGTAGCCGGTGCGCACCAGGTGCGTCTTCGCCTCGTCGGTGATCTCCAGCGCGACGCGGCGTTCGCGCAGGCGTGTCCGCACGCGGTCGAGCTGGATCTCGACGATCGCCTTGAGCTGCTCCTCGGAGAGCTTGTGGAAAACGACGATCTCGTCGATGCGGTTGAGGAACTCCGGCCGGAACGCTTGCCGCAGCTCGTCGAGGACCGTCGCGCGCATCACCGCGTAGTCGGCGGCACCGGCGTCGCTCGACGCGTCGAGGATGCGGTGCGAGCCGATGTTCGAGGTCATGATCACGATCGTGTTCTTGAAGTCGACCGTGCGGCCCTGACCGTCGGTCAAGCGGCCGTCGTCGAGGATCTGCAGGAAGACGTTGAACACGTCGTGGTGCGCCTTCTCGATCTCGTCGAACAGCAGCACCGAGAACGGACGCCGGCGCACCGCTTCGGTGAGCTGTCCGCCCTCGTCGTAGCCGACGTATCCGGGCGGCGCGCCGAGCAATCGCGCGACGCTGTGCTTCTCGCCGTACTCGGACATGTCGATGCGCACCATCGCGCGCTCGTCGTCGAACAGGAACGTCGCCAGCGCGCGCGCCAGCTCCGTCTTGCCGACGCCGGTCGGGCCGAGGAACAAGAACGATCCGAGCGGACGGTTCGGGTCGCCCAGGCCCGAGCGCGCGCGCACGATCGCTTCGGCGACCGCGGTGACCGCTTCGTCCTGACCGATCACGCGCTTGTGCAGCTCTTCCTCGAGGTGCAGCAGCTTCTGGACCTCGCCTTCGAGCAGCTTGCTGACCGGAATCCCCGTCCAGCGGCTGACGACGGCGGCGATGTCTTCTTCGTCGACCTCTTCCTTGAGCAGCCGTGACTGTGCGGCGCCGATCGCCGCTTCTTTCTCGTGCAGGCGGCGTTCGAGGTCGGCGAGCCGGCCGTACTTGAGCTCGGAAGCTTTCGCGTAGTCGGCGGCCTGCGTCGCGCGATCGATCTCGACCTTCGTCTGTTCGATCTGCTCGCGCAGCTCGCGCGTCTGCACAACGGCGTCCTTCTCCGACTGCCAGCGCGCGCGCAGCGCGTCGGTCTGCTCGTGCAGCTCGGCGAGCTCCTTCTCGAGCTTCTCGAGCCGCTGCTTCGAGGCGTCGTCGTTCTCTTTGCGCAGCGCTTCGCGCTCGATCTCGAGCTGCATCATGCGGCGCGAGGCTTCGTCGAGCTCGGTCGGCATCGAGTCGATCTCGGTGCGCAGCTTTGCCGCGGACTCGTCGACCAGGTCGATCGCCTTGTCGGGAAGGAAGCGGTCTGCGATGTAGCGGTTCGAGAGCACGGCCGCCGCGACCAGCGCCGCGTCCTTGATCCGCACGCCGTGGTGCACTTCGTAGCGCTCGCGCAAGCCGCGCAGGATCGAGATCGTGTCCTCGACCGACGGCTGGTCGACGAAGACCGGCTGGAAGCGGCGCTCGAGCGCGGCGTCCTTCTCGATGTACTTGCGGTACTCGTCGAGCGTCGTGGCGCCGATCATGTGCAGCTCGCCGCGCGCGAGGAGCGGCTTCATCAGGTTGCCGGCGTCCATCGAGCCTTCGGTCTTGCCGGCGCCGACGACCGTGTGCAGCTCGTCGACGAACAGCAGCACGCGCCCGTCGGAGCTCGTCACTTCCTTCAGCACGGCCTTGAGCCGCTCTTCGAACTCGCCGCGGTACTTCGCGCCGGCGATCAGCGCGCCCATGTCGAGCGCGATCAGCTTCTTGTCCTTGAGCCCTTCGGGGACGTCGCCGCGCACGATGCGCTGCGCGAGCCCTTCGGCGATCGCGGTCTTGCCGACGCCGGGTTCGCCGATCAGCACCGGGTTGTTCTTGGTGCGGCGCGAGAGCACTTGGATCACGCGGCGAATCTCTTCGTCGCGGCCGATCACCGGGTCGAGCTTTCCTTGTTCGGCGGCCTTCGTGAGGTCGCGGCCGTAGCGCTCGAGCGACTGATACGTCCCTTCCGGATTCTGCGTGGTGACGCGCTGGTTGCCGCGCACGTCGCGCAACGCCGCGAGCAATTTCTCGCGCGACAGCCCGAGCTCGCGGAGCAGCTTCCCGACCGCACCGGAGTCGGCCGTCATCGCGAGCAGCAGGTGCTCGACGGAGACGTAGTCGTCGTTGAGCTGCTTCGCCTCGTCGTCGGCTTTGCCGAGGAGCCGTGACAGCGCGGGCGCGACGGTGACCTGGCTCTGATCGGCGTGGGCGCCCTGATAGCGCGGCAGCGCCGCCAGCGCGGCCGCCAGCCGCTGCTCGACCGCGCGCGGATCGAGGCCGGCCTTCTCTAGGACGGGGCCGGCGATGCCGTCGGTCTGGTCCAGGATCGCGGCGAGCAGATGCTCCGGGCTCGTCTGCGTGTTGTGCTCCGCAAGCGCCCGCGTGTACGCCGCATTCAGCGCTTCCTGGACGCGCTGGGTCATGCGATCTACGTTCATTCGCACTCTACAACCGAGAGTGCTAAGCCAAAGGTTGCACCCGCTTGCTCTGGCCGCGCACCGATTTCGGTGAAGGAGTTCCGGCTATGCTGTTCCAACGGGTGTTCTAACGAGCTATGATTCACCTTAAGCTCACCAAGGTCGGCAACTCTGTCGGCGCAGTTCTTCCCAAGGAAGCGCTTGCACGGATGCACGTCGACGCCGGCGATACGATCTATCTCACGGAGGCACCTGACGGCTTTCGCGTCACGCCGTACGATCCGCAGTTCGCACGCCAGATGGGCACCGCCGAGCGGGTCATGAAGAAGCGCCGGAGCGTGCTCCGCAAACTTGCCTGAGGAGATCGACTGGCTCAGCACGGCGCTGGTTCTCGCAGTCCAGGAAGCACAACTGGCGGAACACGGTGGCGCGCGCGGAATCCGCGATGCTGGGCTCCTCGAATCCGCGCTCGCGCGACCGCAAAATGCCGCCGCATATGCGAATCCGGACGTCCCCGAGCTCGCCGCGCTCTACGCGCTGGGAATCATCCGGAATCATCCGTTCGTCGACGGCAACAAGCGCGTCGCGACGGTCTTGCTGGAAACGTTCTTGGAGCTACACGGCTACGCGCTGGCCGCATCCGACGCGGAGCTCTTTTCCGAGATCATGGCGCTGGCCGCAAGCGAGGTGGGTGACGATGCCTTCACGGCTTGGGTTCGCCAGCACAGCCGCAGGACCTGATCGCGTAACCACCGCGTGGCGGAGAAGGTTGTGCCCGACGCATGGATTCGGCCGATGCCTTGCCCGGGATCGCGCGCGGCGCGTTTCGCGCGCTGTTCGTGTACGACGTTGCCGACACGATCGATCTAAGCCGGCTGCGCAGCGTGCGCGGCGAGGGCGTGTCGCGCGCGCCGCTGCAGCTCCGGCGCGAAGCCAGCTCGGAGTTCATTCAGTACCCGGTCGTGCCGGTCATCGTGCGGCTTGCCGACTTGGAGCACCCGCGCGCGACGATGCGCGCGAAGATCTTCGATTTCGGCGTGGTTTCGGTGCGCATCACCGTTCCGTTCGAAGACGGATCGTGGCGCGAGTTCGCCGAGCTGGCGCGACGGCTGCGGCGCGATCCCGCGCTCGAGGCGCAGGCACGCGCGGCGCTCGACGACGTCGTCGGCGAGCTGGATGATGCGCTCGACGAGCCGCATCCTGCGCTGGTCGAAGACTACTTCATCCTCGAAGTCGAGCATTTCGACGGGAACGTCGTCGCGAGCCGGCTGACCGGCGAGCTCGCTTCCGCGCTCGCGCAGCTGCTACTCTTCGAGGACCGCGAGCTCGTCGAAAGCGAGCACCAAGAAGCGCTCAGGCTCGCGTACTCCTACTATCCCGACGATCTCACCGTGGTGCAGTGGGACGCGGCGTTCGTCTACGACCGGGCGGACGGCGCCGAAGCGGTCGAGGACATCCTCGAGTTCGCGAACTCGCAACTGGTGGAGTTCCGCACCTACGACGCGCGGCTCGACGCGGAGCTCGACGCGATCTACCGGCTCGAACCGGGCCGGCGCGCCGGACGCTTTCTGCACCGCGGCGCGGCGGAACGTGCGGCGCAGGTGCGCTTCCTGCTGGTCGACATCCTCGAGCTGACCGATCGCACCACCAACGCCCTCAAGATCATCGGCGACGCGTACTACGCGCGGCTGTACCGCGGCGTCGCCGGTCGCTTGGGTCTGGCCGACTGGCAACGCCAGATCGACGCGAAGCTGCGCAGCGTGAGCGAGATGTACCGCGTCTTTCAGGACGAGGCGCAGCACGCGCGCAGCCAGGCGCTGGAGATCATCATCATCGTGCTGGTCGCGATCGAAGCGGTCATCGGCGTCATCGCCTTGCGCCACTGAAGCCGCTTCCGAGATTCTTAGCGGCGCCCAGATTACGCCGCCAGGATTCGAGACGGCGGGCAACTCAAGAGGCGTGGCATCCCTTTTCAAGGAGCTGCGAATGCGTATCGTACGACCGCTATTTGCCACGCTTGGACTCGCCGTTTTGTTTTGTACCGTGCCGGCGGGAGCAGCGCCGACACCGGCGCCGCCCGATCCGGCGATCACCGCGCTGCCCGGAAAGATGGTTGCCGCGCTCGTCTCGAATGACGCTGCGACGCTGCGGGCGAACTGCGCGGCGAGCGCGACGGTCGTCGACGAGTTCGCTCCCTATGTGTGGTCGGGCGCGGACGCGTGCGCGAAGTGGGCTGCGGCGTTTAAGGCGTTTGCCGCGCAGATGAAGATCACGAACCCGAAAGGGACCGTCAAGCCGAACCCGCTCGTCGACATCTCGGGGAACCGCGCCTACATGACGGCGCAGCTGCGCTTCGACGCGACGATGGCCGGCAAGCCGGTCCCGGAAGAAGGCACGTGGACGTTCGTGCTCGTGAAATCAGGCGGCGCGTGGAAGGTCACGAACCTCGCCTGGGGGACGCTCCACCGCTGACGGCGCGATCCGCCGAACGGCTGAGCACGGCATGACGATCATGCTTGTGACACGGGTTGGTGTCTCTGTAGCGCTCGGAGTCGCGCTTTACGCCCCCAGCCCCGGCTTTGCCCGTCCCGGCGAAGGCGTTACCGATGCGCTGAGCGTGCGGGCGACCGGCGCGTTCACGCGATACGTGCTGCCGCGTGACCCCGACGATCCCTTTGACCGTCCGGACGCCTTGACGATCGGCAACGACGGCGTGGTGTGGGTATCGGAGGAGACGACGTCGCCGCCGTCGAGCGTCGATCGCAGCACGTACTGGATCGCACGCCTCGATCGGTCGGGAACGCTCAAGCATTTTCACGTTCGGGGCAACATTCCACCGTCTCCGCCGGGGTGGCCGACGAGCGGTCCGGACGGTGCACTGTGGTTCACGGCTGGGGCCGGTGTGCAACGGATGAGCACGAACGGCGTGTTCACCGCATTTCCGTTTCCCGCGCGGCGGTTCTTTGGCGGTAGGCCCGTCAGCGGGCCTGACGGAGCGCTCTGGTTCACCGCAGAAGCTGACGGAGCGCAGGGCATAGGCCGAGTTACTACCTCCGGTGCCTTCACGTTCTACCGCGCGCGCACGCCCTGCCGACTCGGATCCCTCGCAAGCGGACCGGACGGAGCCTTATGGTTTACCGAGTCTTTCTGCGATAGTCCGATGGAAGTTTCCGCAAGAGTCGGTCGCATGACGACATCGGGAGCCTTCCGCGAGTATCGCCCGCCGCGCCTGGCCGGCCTCAACGGGTGGGACCTTGGTATCGCAGTCGGCTCAGATGGAGCGCTTTGGCTCGCCGGGGACGGAGCGGCCGTTTATCGGTTCGCTCTGTCCGGCGTCGTGACGGCGTACCGAATCCCCAGCGGATATTCTCCGAAGGAGATCGTGGCAGGCTCGGACGGGGCTCTCTGGTTTACCGAGAGCTATACCGTCGGCCACGCCTTGCGCAGCAGGTTAGGCCGCATCAGCACCTCTGGTGTCATCACTGAATTCTCCGTGGCGAGCGACCGTGGGATCTACGGGCTCGTCGCAGACCGGCGCGGCGGGATCTGGTTTATCGAAGGCGCACCGATCAATACCGTCGTGCGTGCCTCGATCGGCAAGCTGACGAGCAAGGGCGAATAGGCCGCGGCGGCTAGGCTTTCTTGCAGTCGTGGTGCTCGGTGACGGTCCGGCCGTTCTCCGGATACGACGGATCGTCGATCGTGTACTCCGCGTCGGATTTCTTGGTCCACGCCGCCGACGCGCCGGGCGCCGGTGAGACGTAGTCCCACGCCCAGCCTGTCTCGCCGGTGCTCATACTCCGCATCCCGTAGTACTGACCGTTGCTGTGCGCGCCGAAGCGGATCCAGCGTCCGCGATCGACGCATTCGGGCGCTACGGCGCAATCGGCCCCTATTACCGGCCCGAAGGTGCCGCGCTGCTCGCTCGCGCGTACGCGCGAAAGCACCGCCTCGCCGACGCGGCGACAGCTCGCCTACGCGCAGGCCCACGCGGATGAGTTCTTGGCGAACGACCTTGCCGCCGCGGCCTCGGCGGTGGGTGAGCCCGCGCTCGCGCGCGCCGTATTGCGCCGCATTCGCGGGCACCGCCTGGGCACTGAGGACGCAGCCCGCGCCTTTGCGCTCAGCTCAGCCCTCAGGCCGCTCGTCGCCTACGCGCGGTAAGCGCAATTCCGCTCGCCCGAGCCGGATGCGGGGCGCGGTCAGGCCGCTTCCGGGCCGAGCTCGAGCTCCTCAGCGCCCGTCGTCGCAAGTGGAATCGGCTGTCCGTCCGCTACCATCGCTTCCAGGTGCCAGGCGACGGCCTTTCGCAGCAGCTCCCGCGTATCGTCCCGACTGCTCCCGGCGGCCGCGACGCCAGGCAGATCCGGCACGTACGCGCTGAAGCCGGTTGGCGTCGCCTCATAGATCACCGCGTATCGCATCGTCACCTCCATCCGGCCTGCCGTTCGATCGACCGCAGAGTCTTCGGCGCGACGTCGGCATGATCGTGCCCCGCTACGGTCACGGTCCCGGGCTTCGATTGGTGCTTCCATTGTTCGTGACTCCCTTCGCAGCGCATGCGACGCCAGCCGTCCGCACGGAGCAGACGGCGTACCTCTCGAAATTTCATGACAGCAGACCTCAGCTGTCAATCCCGCAGAGACGCGTTCCCGCAAGGGCCGCCGCAGGCTGCGGTTCAGGACCTCATCGCAGGTCGCGTACGCCGCGGTACTTGAGGTAGCTCCTCGTCAGCGCGCCGGCGGTCGCGAAAGCGTGAACTGCTGCGTGGGGCGCTCGTCCCCGTACGCAGCAACTACTACCTCAGACGCTCGTCGCGGACGCGGCGCGATTTTAGGTCGGTGCGCGTCAGCGTGCCGGCCGGCGCGAAGTTGACATCGGCGCGGATGCCGAGTTGGCGCTTCAGTCGCGCCACGACGCGTTCGCGCAGTGCGCTTTCGTCGGAGGCGCTGGTGAGTTCCGCACGCACGGTGAGCTCGTCCAGCGCGCTCGGGCGTGAGACGACGATCTCGTACTCGGTGCCGAGCTCGGGGAACGTGCGCAGCACGTCTTCGATTGCGCTGGGGTAGATGTTTTCGCCGCGGACGACGAGCATGTCGTCGATGCGGCCGATGATGCCGCGCGGGAAGCGCGGATAGGTTCGCCCGCATGGGCACGGGTCGTTCGTCCACTCGGCGAGGTCGCCAGAGATGAGGCGAATCATCGGCTGGCCTCGGCGCTCGAGTTGCGTGTAGACCGGAGTCCCGGTCGTGCCGTACGGGAGCGGCTGCATCGTCTGCGGGTCGAGGAGCTCGGCGTAGACGACGTCCTGCCAGAGGTGCATTCCGGTGCGATGCGCGCACTCGGTGATGTTCATCCAGGGCGTCACCTCGCCCATCGAGCCGCTGTCGATGCAGATCGCGCCGAACGTCTCTTCGATCAAACGCTTCGTCGCCGGAATTCCGGCGCCGGGCTCGCCCGAGAAGAACATGATCCGCAGACCCAGCTCGCGAGCATCGACGCCTTCGGCGCGCGCAGTTTCGGCGATCCGCAGCGCGTACGACGGCGTGCCGTAGAACGCGGTCGGCGTCATCTGCTGCATCCACGAGATCGCCTGCAGCGTCATCCCGGGGACGCCGGCGCCGAACGGGAACGCCGCCGCGCCCAGCCGCTCGATCCCGGCGAGCGCGCCCCACGACCCGACGTACAACGAGAAGATGGAGCCGATGAACACCAGATCGCTCGGGCGCAGCCCGAAGCTCCACATGATCCGCGCGTGCGCCTCGGCGATGCGCTCGTAGTCGTCGCGCGACCACGCGAACGCGGTCGGCCGGCCGCTCGTCCCCGACGTGCCGTGCACGCGCACGACCTCGCTCGGGTCGACGCACAGATACGAGCCGAACGGAGGATTCGCCGCCTGATCGGCGCGCAGATCGGCTTTTGCGATCGTAGGCACCTTCGCGAAATCCTCGAGCGACTTGACGTCGCCGGGCTCGAGCCCCGCAGCGCGCCAGCGCTCGCGGTAGAACGGCGCGCGCTCGTACGCCCACGCCATCAGGGCCTGAATCTTGCGCAGGATGACGGCGTTGCGCTCGTCCTCCGACATCGTCTCGCGCGCCTTGTCCCAGTAGATCGCCTCGGTCGGCGGACGATACGACCCATCGTACACCGGCGGCCAAGCTTGCTGCGCCGGCCCGGACGCACCGGCGCTCTCCGCCGGGTGGATCATCGCGAGGCGGCGGCTTCGCGGCGCGCGCGGTCGCGACCGTACTCGCGCACGATGCGCTCGATTCCGTCGATCAGCTCCTGGGTCGAGGCTTCGGCGTTGAACACTTCGCGCACGCCGATCGCCTTGAGCTTCGGTATGTCGTCCTCTTGGATCACGCCGCCGCCCAGCACGACGATGTCGTCGACCTCGCGCTCTTTCAGCAGCTCCATGATCTTCGGAAAGACCGTCATGTGCGCGCCGGAGAGGATGCTCACGCCGACGACGTCGACGTCTTCCTGAATCGCGGCGTTCACGATCATCTCGGGCGTTTGGTGCAGGCCCGTGTAGACGACCTCCATCCCGGCATCGCGCAGCGAACGCGCCAGCACCTTGGCGCCGCGGTCGTGGCCGTCGAGGCCGGGCTTCGCGACCAGCACTTTAATGGGCATGAACCGGTCCTCCAAGAATCGTCAGGACAGCGTCGATCGCATCGTTGCGGGTGATCTCGTGACCGCGCAACCGCTCGAGCACCGCGGCGGCGTCGGGCGACTGCAGCGCGGCAAGCGCCTGCGCGACGGCGCGATCGCGCACGCGGCGCACCACCTCGAAACGCACGGCGCGCACGGCGTTCGAATCCTCGTCGCCGCGCTTCGCGACGATCGCGGTAAGCAGCTCCGAGACGCCGGTCCCGTCCTGCGCGATCGTCTGCAGCACCGGAATTTCGCGGTGGCTCTCGCGCACCATGTGCTTGAGGTCGATTGCCGTGCGGTTCCCGCCGGGGCGATCGGCCATGTTGACCACGAAGATATCGGCGATCTCGGTGAGCCCGGCTTTGATCGCCTGCACGCCGTCGCCCAGCGCCGGAACCGTGACCACGACGATCAGATCGGCGACGGCGACGATCTCGAGCTCGACCTGACCGACCCCGACCGTCTCAACGATGATCACATCGAAGCCTGCCGCCTCCGCGAGCCGCACCGCATCGCGGGTCGCGGGCGCGAGCCCGCCGCCCGCGTTGCGCGAGGCCATGCTGCGGATGTAGACCTCGGGATCGCCGGCGTGGCGCTGCATGCGCACGCGGTCCCCGAGCACCGCGCCTTGCGTGAACGGCGAGGACGGATCGACCGCGATGACGGCGACGCTCTCGCCCTCGGCCCGAAACCCTTCGATCAACCGGTCGACCAGCGTCGACTTGCCGGCGCCCGGCGGCCCGGTGATCCCGAGGATCGCGCCGCGCTTCCGGGTCGCGCGATGTCCCTGGGCAGCCAATGCGGCGAGCGCGGCCGGCAGCTCCACGATCCCGTTCTCCACGCCGGAGATCGCGCGCGCGAGGTCGCGGTGAACGCGGTGGGTGATCAAAAGACCGGCGTCTCCACGTACGTGCCGAACACCGGCCGCAGCGCGTTGATGATTTCGCCGCCGCTCGCGCGGGCTTTCACCGCGGCGAGCGTCGCCGGCATGAGGTTCTCGTCGGTCTTCGCGACCCGCACGATCTCGTCGAGCGCGCGCCGCACCGCCGCGTCGTCGCGATTCGCCTTCGTCTTCGCCAGCCGCGCGAGCTGCCGCTGCGCGGCCGCTTCGTCGACGTGGTGCAGCTCGACCGCCGGGTTCGGCGAGTCATCGCGATACTTGGTGACCCCGACGAAGTGCAGCTCGCCGCGGTCCTTACGGCGGTGGAAGTCGTACGCGGCGTCGGCGAGCTCCAGCTGGAAGTAGTTGTCCTCGAGGCACTTCACCACGCCGCCCCGCTTGTCGATCTCGGCGAAGTAGTCGAAGCAGCCTTGCTCGATGTCGGCGGTCAGCCGCTCGATCGCGTACGAGCCGGCCAGCGGATCGATCGTTCCGCGCACCCCGACCTCCTCGGCGATGATCTGCTGCGTGCGCAGCGCGATCTTCATCGCCGCCTCGCTCGGGATCGAAAGCGCCTCGTCGTAACCGTTCGTGTGCAGGGACTGCGCCCCGCCGCAAACCGCGGCGAGCGCTTCGATCGCGGTGCGCGCGATGTTGTTCAGCGGCTCGCGCGCAGTGCACGACGCGCCGGCGGTCTGGCAGTGGAACCGCAGCCGCATCGACTCCGGCTTCTGCGCGCCGAAGCGTTCCTTCATCACGCGGGCCCAGACGCGGCGCGCGGCGCGAAACTTTGCGACCTCTTCCAAGAAGTCGATCTGGGAGACGAAGAAGAACGAGAGCCGTGGCGCGAAGTCGTCGACGTCGATCTCCGCCCGCACGACCTCTTCGACGTACGCGATCCCGGCCGCCAGCGTGAACGCGACCTCCTGAATCGCGGTGCTGCCCGCCTCGCGGGTGTGGTAGCCGCTCACGTTCACGGGGTTGTAGCGCGGCAAGTGCTGCGCCGAGAAGGTGATCGTGTCGCGCACGATCCGCATTGCCGGCCGCGGCGGGTACACCCACTCCTTCTGCGAGACGTACTCTTTGATGATGTCGTTCTGGATCGTTCCCGAGAGCTTCTTCCAGTCGAAGCCGCGCTCTTCGGCGGTGACGAGATACATCGCGAGCAGGATCCACGCCGACGGGTTGATCGTCATCGACACTGAGATCTGCTCGAGGTCGATCCCGGCGTACAGGTCGAGCATGTCGTCGACCGTGTCGATCGCGACACCTTCGCGCCCGACCTCGCCCTCGCTGCGCGGATCGTCCGAGTCGTAGCCCATCAGCGTCGGCATGTCGAAATCGGTCGAGATCCCGGTCTGGCCTTGCGAGATCAGATACCGAAAGCGCGCGTTCGTGTCGTCGGCGGTCCCGAAGCCGGCGATCTGCCGCATCGTCCACGGCTGCGCGCGGTACATCGTCGGATACGGCCCGCGCGTGTACGGAAACTGGCCCGGAAAGCCGGTGTCGCGGACGTAGTCCACGCCGGTCACGTGACCGGGCGTGTAGAGCCGTTCGAGCGCGGTCCCGCTCAGCGTGCGGAACACCTCCCGCGACTCGGGGCGCCGGGCGGTGAAGGGCTGAAGCGTGCCGTGCTCCCACTCGCGGAGCTCGTCGGCCAGGGTCTTCTCGGACGTCTGCATCAGGTCTCGGCTACCTCCGTCCCGGATTGTATACAATACCATTGTCCGCTGCGCGAGCCGCGACGTGGCCAGAACGGCGACTGGTGGCGGCCCCGTCCAGCAAGAGGGCGGTCGTCCGGTCGCTCGTGTACGAATGAAGGAGAACGCACGTGAACCTCGCGCCCCGCGAAGCCGATGGCCACCCCACCCCGCCGAAAACGATTCACGTTCTCGCGTTCGACGACAACGACGAGCTCGACGTGATCGCGCCGTACGAAGTCCTGTACACGATCCGCAAGGTGCTCGACACCGAGACGCCTGAGGTCTCGATCGTTTCGGTGCCGGGGACGACGAAGGACCCGCGCGCCGTCTGCGGCATTCACGGGGTGACCTTCGGAACGCGGCCGCTGGAGCCGGGCGAAAAGCCCGATCTGCTGATCGTCGCCGGCGGCGGGTACGGCGTCGGTCCGCCGCCGATCGGCATCATGAAGGTGATGCACGACAAGCACTTCGCCGGCGTGATCGCGGAGCAGTACAACGGTGGACGTTTGCTCGCGTCGGTCTGCACCGGCGCGTTCGGCCTCGCCGGCGCCGGCGTGACGCGCGGCCGCACCATGACGACGCATCCCGACGCGGTCGACGACTTCGCGAAAGCGAGCGGCGCGCACGTGCTCAACCCCGACACGCAAGCGCGCGTCGTCGACGACGGCAAGGTGATCTCGTGCGGCGGCGTGACCTCGGGGACCGACTTGGCACTCTACGTCGTCGCGACGTTCTGGCCGGAGATCCCCTCGCTCAGCAAGAGCGTGCGCGACTGGATCGACTACCACTTCTACGCGCAGGTCGCGCGCGTCTAGGCGAGCGCGCCTTTCAAGACGGCACGCGCGTGGGCGCCGCCGCGGGGCGCGCGGGTGACCGCGAACTCTTCGGCGAGCGTTGAGACGATGAACAGCCCGCGCCCGCTCTCCGCGAGCGCGTCCGCCGGCAGCCGGGGATTGTGTTGAAATCCGTCGCCCGCATCGAGCACGTGCACGACCGCGAGCTCGCCGCTCAGATCGAGCGCGACGTCGAGCGCGCCCGGCGCGTAGTGCTTCGCGTTCCCGATCAGCTCGGCGAAAATCAGCTCCGCAACCGTGCGATCGCTCTCGGCGACGCCGCGCCGCTCGAGCGCGGCGACCATCTCGGCGCGCGCTTCGCCGGCCGCCGCGGCGTCGTCGGCGTCGAACGTCCAGCGCTGTGCGCCGCGGTCGCCGCCGATCGAGAGCAGCGAACGGCGGAACGCCACCACCAGCAGCGCGACGTCGTCGCTGGCGCCGCCGCCGCCGAGCACCGCTTCGTGGACCGACTGCGCCGGCGCCGTCTCGACGTCGGCGTCGCGCAGCGCGGCCGCGACGGCGTTCTCGCCGGCGATGACGTCGCGCCCGGCTTCGATCAACCCGTCGGTGTACAGCAGCAGCGTCTCGTCGGCGGCGAGCTCGAGGTGGTGCGTGACGTCGGTGCCGCGCTCGCGCAAGCCGAGCGGCAGCCCGCCGGCCGGTAAGCTTACGACTTCGCCGGACGCGCTGCGGCAGAGCGGCGGCGGGTGGCCGGCGCCGGCGCACGCGAGCGTCGCCCAGACGGGATCGATCACCCCGACCCAGGCCGTGACGAACGTTTGCGGCGCCTGCGAGCGCAGCACGCGGTCGGCGGCGTCGAGCATCACCGACGGGTCGGGATTGATCGCCGCCGCGCCGCGCAGCGATTGCCGAATCGCGGCCATCGTCGCCGCGGCGTCGAGCCCGCTTCCCGCGACGTCACCGACCGAGACGACGATCCGTCCGTCGGCGGTGCGGAACGCGTCGTACCAGTCACCGCCGATCAGCGCTTCGCTGCGGCCCGCTTCGTACAGCGCGTCGAACGACGTGCCGGGCACGTGCGGAAGCTCGGTGGTGAGCGCGGCGGCTTGAAAGGTGCGCGCGACGCGCCGCTCGCGCTCGTACGCTTCGGCGTTGGCGATCGCCGGCGAGAGCCGGCGCGCGACCTCGACGAAGAACGGCAGATCGCCCGCGTCGTAGCGGCGGCCCGAGCTGCGGTCGTACATGATCGCGACGGTGCCCCGCACCGCGCCGCCGAACGCGATCGGAACGATGGCGGCCGAGACGACGCCGAGCGAGGCGATCGCCTCGCGGTACGGTCCGGTCACCGCGCCGATCCCGCCGTCCGGGACGCGTTCGTAGATCACCGGCTTGCGCGTCCGCACGACCGCCGGCGAACCGCTCGCCGCGTCGGCGGCGAGATAGCGCAGATCGAGCAGCCGCTGCGTGCGCGCGTCGATCTCCGGATCGCGATGGTGCGAGACCGCGAGATAGAGCGCGTTCTCCGCGTCGATCAGGTTCACCACCACCCAGTCGCCGAACAGCGGGACCAGCAGCCGCGTCGCCGATTCGAGCGTCTCGCGCAGGTCGAGCGTCTCGGCCATCGCCTCGCCGAGCCGCGCGTAGAAGCCTTCGCGCTCGGCGATCCGCCGCTGCGCCTCCGCCGTGCTGCGCGCTTCCTGATAGAGCCGCGCGTTCTCGAGCGCCGCGCCGATCCGGCGCGCCAGATCTTCGGCGGTCGCAAGATCGGCCTCGGTGTACGACTCCGTCTTGCGGGTGCGGCAGAAGGTCAGCACACCGTAGCAGCGCCCGCGTGAGGCGATGACGACGGTGATGAGCGAGCTGAGCTCTTCGTCGCGCATCCGCGCGAAGTGCGCTTCGCTCGCAGCCGCCTGCCGCCACCAGCCGGCGTCGATGCGCGGGACCAGCACGCTTTCGCCGCTGCGCCACGCCGCCGCGATCGGATGAACGGGATGGTCGAGTGGGGGCTCCTCGCCCACCGAGCGCTGAAACGGTCCGCGCCGTTGCGGGTCGCGGTGCTCGACGGCGGCGCGGCGCAGCGTTCCGTCCTCGCCGACCAGATCGAAGAGCACGTAGTCGGCGAACGACGCGACCGCCGCGCGCGCGACCGCGCGCATGATCGCCTGCGGCTCGAGCTCGACGGCGAACAGCTCGTCGGCGCGCGCCAGGAACGCATCGCGCGCCGCCGCGCCGCGCACGTCGTCGATGTCGGTGCACGTTCCGAACCAGCGCGCCACCGCGCGCCCCTGCGGATCGCGCACCGGGCTCGCGCGCACGATGAACCAGCGGTACGCGCCGTCGGCGCGCAGCATGCGCGCCTCCGCTTCGTACGGCGCGCCGCGCTCGACCGCGCGCAGCCACGCGGCGAGCATCGCTGCGACGTCGTCCGGGTGAAACACCGAGGTCCACGAGCGGTGCGTCAGCGCGCCGGGCGGCAGCCCGGTGTACTCGTAGACCTGCGCGTTCGCGTAGTCGAGGTTTCCGTTCGGCTGCGCCATCCACACCATCTGCGGGATCGCCTCCGCGATCGCGGTGAATTGCAGGTCGCGGTCGGAAACCGTCGCAGCGGGCCCGTCCGGTACGCCGGACGAGGGGTCGGACTCGGAACGGATCAACGTGCTTCCTCTACCCGCCGGGTGCTCGCTTGATTTCGAGCATTCGGTAGTCTGGTCGGGTTCGAGTCGGAGGACGGTTTTACCGCCAGACCGCGGCGAGCGGAACGCTCGTGATCGTGCCGCTCGGCTCTCCGGCACGGTTGTCGACGTCGTACACCGCCAGGCCCGCGTGCCAGACGCGGCCCGGCGTGATGCTGCCGGCGATCAATCCGGTCGACTGCCCGCGGTTCCGGCGCTCGCGCGACTCGCTGCACTCGTACAGGATCGTGCGGCCGTTCAGCTGCGCGTGCGTCCCGGTGAGCGGGATGCAGACGTTCCCGTCGGTGAGCTCGACCAGCCACGGCTGCGGTGCGCCCTGGAACACCGGTTCCTGCGGCAGCGGCTTGGTGAGCCGAATCGCGAAGCCCCGCCGGTTCGACGCCGGATCGACGTCGCACACCGCGACGCTGCCCTGCGGCGGCACGAAGCACGGATCGTAGATGCTGTTGCGGACCATGCAGCGGTAAGCGTCGGAACGGTTCGGAGCGGCGATGGAACGCGTCCAGCACGTGCCCGTGACCGCTCGTCCGGCCGGCACGACGGGAACGTACGTCGTCACGCGCGTCGGCCGAACGGGGCCGGCGCTCGCGAACGCGACGAGCGCGACGGCGAGCAGCAGCTGCATCATGACGCCGTCTTTTGGCGCAGCGCGCGCACGTCCCCGTCGCGGACGGTGACGCCGGTCGCGTCGAACCATTCCATCAGCGGGACGGCGTACTTGCGCGTCGTGCCGACCGCGTCGCGGAAGCGCGCCATCGTGATCGGCCCGTCGCGCTTGATCGCCGTCTCGAGCCGCTTGCGGATCTCCGTGATCTGCGGGCCGCGGTAGACGTCGGCGCCCACCTTGACGAGCGCGCCGGTCGCGAGCAGCGTGTCGAACGCCTGCGGCAGCCCGGCGATCCGCGTGCGGCGCAGCTCGCCGACCACGTTCTCGAGCGGCGCCGGGACGAGCGGCTGCGCCGCGTCGGCGGGAACGACGCGCTCGAAGAACGCGCGCTGCTCGGCGGTGAGCCGCGGGCGGTGCTCGAGCGTCGCGTAGTAGCCCGCGCGCGCGACGATGCGGCCTTCCTCTTCGTCGCTGGCGAGGAAGCGCACCATAAAGGGTTCGTCGGCGAGCAGCTCGCGCGCGAGCGCGAGCGAGGTTGTGCCGAGCACCCACGGCGACTCGGTCTCGCGCCGCGCCAGAACCGCGCGCACGCGCTCCGAGAACGCGTCGGCAGCCGGTCCGTCGACGTACGCGACCGGCTTCTGCAGCCGTCGCGCGGCGCCGTGGCCGGTGAGCTCGGCGAGGATCTCGGCGGCGCGCTCTTCGCGCACGTTCGCCAGCGCGCCGAGCTCCGCGGCGGTGTGCGGCGTCAATTCCGCCTCGGCCAGGACGTGTGCGACCGCGTCGACGTCGGGCGCGGCGGTCTCGTCGTCCGTCTGCGCGACGACCGCTTCGACGCCGAGCGTTCCGCCGCCGAGCAGCATCTTCGGCGAAAGCGCGCGCACGACGAACGCTTCGCCCGGATACGTCGTCGTCGCGCGCCGCAGGTGCAGCGTCGCCTCGGCCGGCGACGCGTCGCTCGGCGGCGCACGGTCGAAGACCAGCGTGCCGAGAATCTCCGCCGCGCCGACGTACGCGCGCACTGGCGTGCGGCGGCGCAGCGACGAGTTCGCGCCGCGCAGCGCGCGAAAGCGCACGCGCAGCGACGCGCTCGCCGGCAGCGTGCCGTCGGCGAGCACCGCGCCGCGGCGCAGCTCGGCGACGTCGACGCCGGGAACGTTCACCGCGACGCGCGCGCCGCCGCCGACCGCGTCGCGCGCGCTGCCGAACACCTGCAGCGAGCGCACGCGCACGGTGCGCCCCGGCGGATCGAGCCGCAGCGTGTCGCCGACGCGCAGCGTCCCTTGCATCAGCGTTCCAGTCAGGATCGTGCCGTGGCCGGGGAGCGCGAAGACCCGGTCGACCGGCAGAAAGGCCGGCGCGTCGGCCGGGCGGCGCGGCAGCGCGACGAGCGCGTCGTGAATCGCCGCGCGCAACGCGTCGAGGCCCGCGCCGGTGAGCGTCGAGACGGCGACGGCGGGCGCGTCGCGCGCGACGCTCTCGCGCGTCGCCGCGCGCACGTCGTGCTCCACCTGCGCGAGCGCGGCGTCGTCGACCAGATCGCGCTTCGTCAGCACGACGATCGCGCGCCGCACGTTGAGAAAGTCCAGGATCGCGAGGTGCTCGACCGTCTGCGGCTTCACGCCTTCGTTGGCCGCGACGACGAGCAGCAGCACGTCCATTCCGGCCGCGCCGGCGAGCATGTTGTGCAGAAACCGCTCGTGCCCCGGCACGTCGACGATCCCCGCTTCGACGCCGTCGGCGAAGCGCAGGTGCGCGAAGCCGAGGTCCAGCGTCATCCCGCGCAGCCGCTCTTCGATCCAGCGATCGGGATCGGTCCCGGTCAGCGCGCGCACGAGCGACGACTTGCCGTGGTCGACGTGCCCCGCCGTCCCGACGACGTGCATCAGCGCGCTATCGCGCCGCGACGACGTCCGCCGGAAACGCGCCCGCCCGAGTCATCCGGCGGCGTTTCGGAGCGCCGCCGCGAGGTCCTCGTCGCGCTCCGCCGGGATCGTGCGCAGGTCGACGATTACGCGGTCGCCTTCGGCGCGCGCGACGACGGCGGGCGAGCCGCGGCGCAAGCGCGCCGCCGCGGCGTTCGCATCGCCGCGCGCGGGGCGCCAGGCGAGCGCGACCGATTCGAGCGGCGCGAGCGGGAGCGTTCCGCCGCCGGCATAGGCTTCGCTGCGCTCGACGCGCACGTCCATCCCGTCGAGCCGCGCGCGCAGCGCTTCGCCGCGCGCGCGGAGTTCGTCGAGCGGCGCCGCCAGCATCCGGTAGAACGGAATCCGCTCGCGCGCGGCGGGCTCGAGCTGCAGGCGCAGCGTCGCGGCGAGCGCGGCGAGCGTCACCGCGCCGACGCGCAGCGCGCGCAGCAGCGGGTTCGCGCGCAGCCGCGCGACCGCCGCCGTGCGCCCGACGAGGATTCCCGCTTGCGGTCCGCCGAGCAGCTTGTCGCCGGAGAACGCGACCAGATCGATTCCTTCGGCGACCGCTTCTTGCACGGTGCGCTCGTGCGGCAGACCGTACGCGCGCAGGTCGGCGAGCGCGCCGCTGCCGAGGTCTTCGACGACCGGGACGCCGGCGCGCGCGCCGAGCGCGACCAATTCCGCGCCCGAGACTTCTTCGATGAACCCTTCGATGCGGAAGTTCGACGCGTGCGCGCGCAGCAGCAGCGCGGTGCGTGGCGTGAGCGCGCGCGCGTAGTCGTCGAGCCGCACCTTGTTGGTGGCGCCGACCTCGACCAGCGTCGCGCCGCTGCGCGCCAGCACGTCGGGGAGACGAAAGCCGCCGCCGATCTCGACCAATTGGTTGCGCGCGACGATCACCTCGCGCGGCGAGCCGTCGGGCGCGCGCGCGAACGTGTCGAGCACGAGCAGCACCGCCGCCGCGCAGTTGTTGACGACGAGCGCGTCTTCAGCACCGGTCGCCGCGCGCAGCAGCGAGCCGAGCCGGTCGTAGCGCGAGCCGCGCGCGCCGCGCTCGAGATCGTATTCGAGGTTCGAGGCGCCGCCGGCGAGCTCGGCGATCGCGTCGAGCGCCTCGCGCGCCAGCGGCGCGCGGCCGAGGTTGGTGTGCAGCAGAATGCCGGTGCCGTTCAAGACGCCGGTCAAGCCGCGCCGCGACTCGGCCGCGAGCCGCGCGACCACGTCGGCGAGCACCGCGTCCGGCGGCGGCGGCGTTTCGGCGCCGCGGGCCGCGTCGAGCGCGGCGACGACGTGGCGCTTCACCGCGGGCTGGCCGAGAAGCGCGACGAACCGCGCAACGCGCGGTTCGTCGAGAATGCGGTGGACGGCCGGCAGGCCGCGGAGATCGGGCAGCGCGCTACGCCGCGGCCAGATGCTTGTCGAGGAACTGGCGGACGTGCTGCTCCGGGACGAAGCCGACGATCCGGTCGACGACCTCACCGCCCTTGTACAGCAGCAGCGCCGGAATCCCCGAGATGCCGTACTTGCCGGCAGTCGAGGGGTTCTCGTCGGTGTTCATCTTCAGGAACACGACGCGGTCGCCCATGTCCTTCGAAACCTTTTCGACGATCGGGGAGAGCATGCGGCACGGGCCGCACCACGGCGCCCAGAAATCGACCAGGACGGGCTTGTCGGAGCCGAGGACCAGGGACGTGAAGGTGCTCTCGGTGACGTCGGGGAGTGCGCTCATAGCTTTGGGTTCGTACCTCCGACTGCTCGGACCCGGTCGTAGGAGCGACGGTTTCGGGACGGAAGGTCCCGACCGTGCGCCTGCCCCGGCTTGCCGCCGTCACCGTCCTCGCCGCCGTCTTGACGGCATCGGCGGACGCCGCCCCGCGCGTCCAGGGCCACGTGCTGATCGTCGCCGACGTCAACGAGAGCGCGCAGCAGTCGATGCCGGCGGAGCTATGGCGCAAGCTGGTCGTGGACTACGTCGGCGCGCGCACGGCGACCGCTGAGGATGGGACCGCCCTTCCCGACGAAGCGCGCTGCCGCAGCGCGCACGCGCTCTACGCGATCTTCGCGACGTTCGAGCGCGCGATGCGTCTCCCCGGCGTGCCGCAAGACCCCGACCGCGTCTACGGCATCGCGCGCTTCACCGTGCGCAACTGCCTGACCGGCGTCGTCGCGCCGGTGAAGGCGGTGCGCGTCGAAAGCGATCCGCTCTCCGAAGCGCAGCGCGGGGATTTCGAGCCGGCCAGCGAGCGCACGTGGGACCGCGCGATCCGCACGACGCTGGCGCGCAACCCGCTCGACCTGCCGGCCGCCACGCTGACCACGACGACAGCCGGCGGCGTGACGATCCTCACCACGGGGGCGACGGGGCGGATCGTGCGGGTCGACGACGACGTCGTCTACATCCAAACCTCCGGTGGGTTCGTCCTCTACCAGGTCGTGGACGACGTCGCCGACCGCGACGCGAAGCCGCATCCGCCGATCGAGCTCGTCGTGCAAGAGGTCAACGGAAAGTATCTCACCGCGACCGTCACGGGAAAGAACGGCAGGCCGCGCGTCGGCGACTACGTTCAGGCAGCGGCGGCTATCCCTTCGCCGGCTCCTCCCCGGTGATGTCGGCGACGCGCTTCGACTGCTGACCGAGATTCGTGATGGCGATGACCTCGTCGCCTTCGGCGAGGCGCTGCAACCGCACGCCTTTGGTCGAGCGGCCGGCGCGGCGGATCTGGCTGACGGGGATGCGGATCACCTGGTTGCCGCTGGTAATCATCAGCAATTCGTCTTCGGGCGAGACGAGGATCTGGTCGACGACGTAGCCGATCTCTTTCTCCTTGGCGAACGCCTTCACGCCCTTGCCGCCGCGCGAGGTGTGGCGGTAGTCCTCGATCGGCGTGCGCTTGCCGTACGCTTGCGAGGTGACGATCAGCACTTCGGTGCGGTCGTCCTCGACGATGTCCATTGCGACGACCTCGTCGCCGGGCGCCAAGGTGATCGCCTTGACGCCGCGCGCCGGCCGGCCCATCGGGCGCACGTCGGTCTCGCTGAAGTGCACCGCCATCCCGTCGTGCGTCGCGAGCAGCACGTCGCGGTCGCCGCTGCTCAGGTCGACGGCCAGCAGCTCGTCGCCCTCGTCGATCCCGATCGCGATCAGGCCGTTGCGGCGCACGTTCTCGAACTCGCCGAGCTTGGTCTTCTTGATGACGCCGCGGCGCGTCACCATGACCAAGTACTCGTCGGTGTCGAACTGCCGCACCGGGAAGACCGCGGTGACCAGCTCGCCCGGCGGGAGCTGCAGCAGGTTGACCAGCGCGGTGCCGCGCGCTTGGCGCGTCGAGTCCGGGATCTCGTAGGCGCGCAGGCGGAACGCACGTCCCTTGTTGGTGAAGAATAGGATGTACTGGTGCGTCGTCGCCATGAAGAAGTTGCGGACAACGTCCTCCTTCTTCAAGTTGGCGATCCCGATGACGCCGCGGCCGCCCCGGTTCTGCTGGCGGAACGTGTCGACCGACACGCGCTTGATGTAGCCGCCGACGGTCGCCGTGACGACGACCTCGGTGTCGGCGATGATGTCTTCGATCGACAGCTCGCCTTCGAGCGCCTCGACCGGCGTGCGGCGCTTGTCGCCGAGCCGCTTCTTGACGTCCGCGGTCTCGTCGCGCACGACGCCCAGGACGCGCGCCGGCTTCGCGAGCAGATCCTTCAAGTCGTCGATCGTGACCAGCAGCCCTTCGTACTCGTCCTGAATCTTCTGGCGCTCGAGGCCGACCAGCGTGCGCAGCCGCATGTCGACGATCGCCGCCGCCTGCAGCGTTGAAAGCCGGAAGTCCTTGACGACCGCGGGACCGGCCATGCGCCGGAACGCGGCCGAGAGCACGAAGGGTTCCTCGATCAGCCGCGTGCGCGCGGTCTCGACCGTGTCGCTCTCGCGGATGATGTGGATCACCCGGTCGATGTTGTCGAGCGCGACCAAGAAGCCGATCAACAGGTGCGCGCGCTCTTCGGCTTTGCGCAGATCGTACTCGGTGCGCCGGCGCACGACGGCTTGGCGGTGGTCGATGAAGAAGCCGAGCATCTCGCGCAGCGAGAGAACGCGCGGCTCGAGCGGCGTCGCGGTGCCGGTCGTGTGCTCCATCTTCTCGCGTCCCGGCGCGGGCACGAGCGCCAGCATGTTGAACGCGAAGCTCGACTGCAGCGGGGTCTGCTTGTAGAGCTGGTTCAGCACGACTTGCGGGGTCGCGCTGCGGTGCAGCTCGACGACGATCCGCATCCCCTTGCGGTTCGACTCGTTGTGGAGCGCGGTGATCCCGGTGATCCGCTTGTCCTGATACGCTTCGGTGATCGACTCCAGGATGCGGTTGACCGAGACTTGGAACGGCACCTCGCTGATGACGATGCGATGGCGACCCTTGTCCTCGACGATCTCGGCTTTTCCGCGCAGCGCGACCGAACCGCGCCCGGTCTTGTACGCTTGGCGGATCGCTTCGCGCCCCAGCAGCACGCCGCCGGTCGGAAAGTCGGGACCGTGGACGATCTCGCACAGCGCGTTGTCGATCTCGTCGTCCGAAAGGTTGCGGCCCGAGACCCGGTTTGCGATCAGGTATGCGACCGCGTCGCAGATCTCGCCGACGTTGTGCGGCGGGATGTTCGTCGCCATCCCGACCGCGATCCCCGAGCTGCCGTTGACCAAGAGCTGCGGCAGGCGCGCGGGCAGCACGACCGGCTCTTCGGTCTGGTTGTCGAAATTCGGGACGAACGGAACGGTCTCTTTGTCGATGTCCGCGAGCATGTCCAGCGCGGCGCGCGCGAGCCGCGCTTCGGTGTAGCGGTACGCGGCCGGCGGGTCGGGATCGATCGACCCGAAGTTGCCGTGGCCGTCGACCAGCGGATAACGCAGCGTGAAGTCTTGCGCCATGCGCACCAGCGCGTCGTAGACCGACGAGTCGCCGTGCGGGTGGAAGCTCTTGAGCACCTCGCCGATCACGCCGGCGCACTTGCGGTGCTGCTTCGAGGGGTCGAGCCCCATCTCGCGCATCGCGTACAGGATTCGCCGCTGCACCGGTTTCAGACCGTCGCGCACGTCGGGAAGCGCGCGCGAGGCGATGACCGACATGGCATAGGAGAGGTAGCTCTCCCGCATCTCGTCTTCGACGGCGATGGCGGACAAGCGAGCGTCGTTGTTCACGGGTTCTTTCTACGGTCTACGTTGGATCCGGTTCGGTTTCGGCGGCGAGCGGCGAATCGGCGAGCGCGCTCGGTGAGGGCGGCGGTTCGATCCGTTCGGCGAGCGCGTCGGCGTCGCGGTCGACGCCCGCTTCGAGCTGCGCGGCGTGGCGCCTGAGCGCGGCCAGGTGCGCTTCGTACCGTGCTTCGAGATCGGCCAGGTGGCCGGCCGTGTCGGCCGACGGCGTGCCGCTCGCGGGGTGCGGCGTCACCGGGCGGCGGGATCGCGTTGCTTGAAGAAGGCCCCGACCAGGTATCCGACGATCCCGCCGGCGACCGCGCCGACGAGCGCGATGAGCAAGAGCCTGCTCCCCATCCCGCCGCCGAGGTGTCCGACGTCGAAGAAGCGCAGGGTCAGAACCGAGGCCTCGAAGGCCGCCGCGATCACCGAACAGACGGCCCCGGCGATGATTCCGACAAAGACGTCATTCATGCGCAGAAGCACCAAACACCATTCGCAATTCAACGGATAACGTCCTCGACGACCGCGCCGCGTTCGAGGCGTGCGCGCGCGAATTCGCCCGCTCGCTGCAGCCGGGCGACCTCGTCGCGCTGCGCGGTCCGCTGGGCGCCGGCAAGACGACCTTCGCGCGCGCGATCGTCCGCGCGCTGCACGGCTCCGACGAGGCGGTCAGCAGCCCGACGTTCGTGTTTCGCCAGACGTATCCGGGGACGCCGCCGGTCGAGCACCTCGACCTCTACCGGCTCGACGACCCGGCCCGCGAGTGGGCCGACCTCGCGCTCGACGAAGCGTTCGGCCCCGACCGCATCGTCCTGGTGGAGTGGCCCGAGCGCGCCCCCGGCCTGCTCCCGCCGCAGCGGATCGAGGTCTCGATCGAGGGCGCCGGCGAGTCGCCGCGTACGGTCCGCGTGACCCGCCGGTCTTGAACGAGGCCGATGAAGATTTTGGCGTTGGACGCGGCGCTCGACGGCTTCTCCGCCGCGCTCGCCGACGGGAAACGGCTCCACGTCGCGCCCGGCGGCGCGCAGGACGCGTTGGAGCGCGGGCTCGGGCGGATCGAACGGCTGCTGCACGAGGCGGGGCTGACGCTGCGTGAGCTGGACCGGATCGCGGTCGGGCTCGGGCCGGGCTCGTTCACCGGCGTGCGGATCGCGGTGGCCTACGCGAAGTCGCTCGCGTACGGGAGCGGGGTTCCGCTGGTCGGCGTCTCCTCGTACGACGCGCTGGAGCCCGAGGATGCCGGCCTTCCCGTGCTGACGGTCGTGCGCGGCCGGCGAGGGGTGATCTGCGCCCGGCTGCGCGAGGCCGCGGGGACGCGGACCGCCTGCGGTCCGGTCGGGGCGGTCCTCGACCAGCTGCTTGGCGGCCCGCCGGGCGCGCTCGATGCGGCCGGGAATACGGAGGACGTGCTTCCCGAGATCGCCGAACGCGGCTGGACCGTGCGAGCGCTCCCGCCCCGGGCCGCCGTCCCCGCCGTCGCGATCGTCCAGCTCGCCCGCACCCGCGCGCCGAGCCCCTCGCCCCACGCCCTAGCCCCCGACTACGGCGAAGCCCCCGCCGTAACGCAGCCCAAGACGCGCCCGTGAAAGCAGAACTCTTTTCGCGCGGCTCTGGGGTGCCGCGCGAGATGCGGATCGAGACGATGACGCAAGCGGATTTGCCGGCGGTGCTGCGGATCGAAGGGATGTCGTTCAGCACGACCTGGCCGGTGAACGCGTTCTCGAACGAGATCCGCGACAACAAGCTGGCGCACTACTTCGTCGGCCGAGTCGGCGAGGAGATCGTCGCGTACGGCGGGATCTGGGTGATCCTCGAAGACTCGCACATCACGACGATCGCCGTGCATCCCGACTACCGCGGGCTCAAGCTCGGCGAAGAGATGCTCTTGAAGCTGCTCGACGAGGCGATCGCCGAAGGCGCGTCGTGGATCACCCTCGAGGTGCGCGAGTCGAACGAGGTCGCGCAGAAGCTGTACCGCAAGTACGGCTTCACCACCGTCTCGACGCGGCGGGGCTACTACAGCGACAACGGCGAGAACGCGCTGGTGATGTGGGCCGGCAACCTCAAGGGCGAGCTGTACGGCGCGCGGCTGCGCGTGCTGCGCCGCGCGCTCGCCGCAGAGATCGCAAACCGTCCTTGATCGCGCCGCCTGCGGCCGATCTGCTCCACCGTCCGCTCGCGGCGCTGGTGCGCGCATACGGCGCGCCGGTCTCGGTCGCGACGCGCGACGACGGCCAGCACGTCGTTTTCGGCGCCCCGAGCGGCAGCGTCTCGGCGATCGTCGACGACGACGCGACGATTCACGCGCTCGACTTCGCGTTTCCGGCCGGCACGGCGTACACGCTGCAGATCGACGGCAAGCCGCACACGCTCACCTTCGGTACGACGAGCTCGCTGGGGGCGCGCGACGAGCTCGCCGCCGACGCCGAGACGGAAGGGCCGAACTTTCGCGTCTTTCGCCGCACCGCGGACTCGGACGCGGTGCTGGTCTTCGATGCGAAAACGTCGAAGCTCGCGCACGTGATCGTCGGCGACCGCGCGACGCTGCTGCGCCTGGGCTATCTCGCCGACCCGACGCCGATCCAAAGCCGTTTTCCGTTCACCGCGCCGGTGCTGCGGCACACCGACGTGCCGGACGGCAGCGGCGCGCAGGCGACGGTGCTGCGGCTCGACCTCGACCGCGGCGGGATCGTGCGCAAGGTCTCCGTCGTGATCGCGAGCGACGATCCCGCGTTCGACCAGAAGCTGATCGCGCAGCTCGGGCGCGACGCGTACGCGCCGGCGAAGCTCGGCGGGCGCCCGATCGGCGCGAGCGTGTGGCGCGAGGTGCGCCACTGAGCGCGCGCACCGCGCTCGCCGGCGACGGCGTTCGCTTCGTGCGCACCGCGCGCGCGGTGCGCGAGGCGCTCGCGCAGCGGCACCGCTACGCGCACGTGCTGCGCGTCGCGCGCTTCGCCGAACGGCTTGCGCGCGCGCACCGGCTCGATGCGGGCGCCGCGCGCACCGCCGCGCTGCTGCACGACCTCGCGCGGTTGTACTCCGACGAGCGGCTGCTGCGCGAGTGCGCGGAGCGCGGGCTGGCGATCGACGCGTTCGAGCGCGCGCATCCGCTCGTCTTGCACGCGCGGCTCGGCGCGGAGCTGGCGCGCGAGCGGTTCGGCGTCGAGGACGAGCGGGTGCTCTCGGCGATTCGCAAACACACGCTGGCCGACGCGGTCATGAGCCCGTTGGACGCGGTCGTCTACCTGGCCGACGGCCTCGAGCCCGGCCGAGCGTTCCCGGAGCGCGCCGAATTGGCCGCGCTGGCCGAGCGCGACCTCGACGCGGCGCTGCGCGGTGCGCTGGCCTCGTCGATTGCGTACTTGCGGCGCCGCGGCTTGGCCGTCGCGCCGCAGACGCGCGCCGCCGCTGAGCGGTACGGTATTATCGTCGAAGCCCCCGAGGAGAGCAGCCCTGCCTGAGACCGATCTGATCGCGCTCGTGCGCGACGCTTCCGAAGAGAAGAAAGCCGAAGACGTCGCGGTGCTCGACCTCACCGGACGCACGATCGTCGCCGACGCGTTCGTGATCGCCACCGGCCGGTCGGTCATTCAGACCCGCTCGATCGTCGACGCGATCGTCGAGAAAGCGGAGGAGGCGGGACTGCGGCCGCGCGTCGAGGGCTACGCCGACGGCGGCTGGGTGCTGATCGATCTCGGCCACGTCGTGGTCCACGTCTTCACGCCCGAACAGCGGCAGTTCTACAACTTGGAACGGCTTTGGGGGCGGGTCGCCGAAGCCCGCGCGGAAGCGAAATGAAGAGCCAGCGCGGCGGAAGCGCCGTCAAGACCCCCCGCCGCCGCCGCGGCCAAAACGCATTCGCCAAGACGGTCGCTTGGATCGTGCTGGCGATCTTCGTCCTCACCTCGGTCGGCGTGATCCTGATCGTTCGCTGACGCCGCGCCGAGGCGCCCTCGCAACTTCCCGGCCGGGTCGGGGTACTCGCACTCCGGAGGACCAGCCAGAGATGAAACCCACGGCAGCGCTCGCTGCCTTCGCCGCACTCACGGTCGCCGTCGCGGCGACCGTTGCACCCGCGTTTGCCGCGCGCAGCAGCTACGTGATCGACGACGCGCACCTGCTCTCGTCGACGGCGGTCGCGCAGATCGACCAGCAAGTCTCCAACCTGAGCGCGCAAACCGGCAAGGAAGTCCTCGTCGTCACGACGCCGTCGTTGAACGGGCAGACGCCGGAGGCGGCGCTCGAGCGCAGCTTCGCGCAGAACCAAGTCAACGGCGTCGAGATCTTCATCGCGCAGAACGAGCACCAGATCCGCATCGCCGGCGACCGCGCGTCCTCGACGTTCTTCCCGGCGGGCTCGTATCAGACGATCGCGCAGACGATGCGCGCGTCGTTCAAATCCGGCGACTACGACGGCGGCGTCGAGAACGCGGTCGGCGTGATCGTCAACACCTATCGCGGGCACACGAGCTCGCTGAACGCCGGCCGCCGTCCGGTCGGCACGGTCTCGTCCGGACGGACGCAAAGCTACAGCAATTCGGGAGGGTTCAGTGTGGGCTGGATCTGGTGGATCATCATCCTGGCCGCGATCTTCTTCATCATCCGCGGCATCTTCCGCGCGATGATGGGGCCGCGCATGTACGGCGGTCCGGGGTACGGCCCCGGCGGGCCGGGCTACGGTCCGGGCTATGGCGGGCCCGGGTACGGCATGGGCGGAGGCGGGTTCTGGAGCGGGCTGCTCGGCGGCCTGGGCGGTGCCTGGCTCGGCAACGAGCTCTTCGGCGGCCGGCGCGACTACGGCGGCGGCGGGGCCGACTACGCGGGGACCGCGGGCGGCGCTGACCCGGGCGCCGCGTCCGACGCCGGCGGCTGGCAAAGCGACGCCGGCCAGATCGACACCTCCAACATCGGCGGCTCGTCGTGGGGCGACTCCGGCGGCGGCTGGGGCGGGGGTGACTCCGGCGGAGGCGGCTGGGGCGGCGGCGACGGCGGCGGAGGAGGCGACTCCGGCGGCGGCTGGTAGCCGTTAGCGACTTCTAAAAAGACCGCTCCGGCACCACCGGAGCGGTCTTTTTCAGAAGAGGCGCTTGCGCTTCGGCTGCGGCGTCGGCGACGGCGTCGCGGTGGGCGTGGCGGTGGGCGTCGGTGACGGCGTGGCCGTCGGCTCCGCGGTGGGCGTCGGCGTCGGCGCGTACGGGTTGGGGGTCGGCGAAACCGGCGACTCCGGGTGCAGCGGCGGGAGTCCTTGGCGCAGGCGCAGGCGCGCGTTGTGCGCTTCTTTCGACGCCGGGAACGCCTTCGCGACGTACTGGTACATCGCGAGCGCGTGCGCGCGAGCGTCCGGCGTCTGCACTTCTTGGTAGAGCTGCGCGAGGTGGTAGGCCGTCGGCGCGAGCCACTTGTCGCGCGGATAGCGCTGCGCCCAGACGCGGTACGAGCTCTCGATCATCAGCGCGTCGTGAACCAGCGAGGCGTCGTCCTGCCAGCGCTCGTTGTACGAGCGGGCCAGCGCGTCGATCTTCGTCCGCACCGAGAGCGCACTGTACTTGAACGGCCCGAAGTACTCGTCGGCCGGCGCGTCGGCGGTCGCCGGCGCGGGCGCCGTCCGAGTCGCCGGCGCTGCGGCGATGGTGACGACGAGGGCGGTGAGGACGGTGATCGCGGCGAGAGAGCGCATCGGTACGGCACTTTACCCAAAAGCGTGCGGGCGTTTTCCGACGAACTCGCCGAGCGATGGACCGCTCTGCCTTTCTCTTGTCTCTCGCCGCGGCCGGTGCAACGACGCAGCACGCGCTTGCTTTCGGCGACGCGCCTCAGCCGTTTACCGCCGAGGAGCAGCGCGGCCGTGGGCGACTCGGCGTCACCGCCGTCGATCTGCGGGACGGGCGCCGCATCGCGCAGCGAGGACACGAACGCTTTCCGCTGGCGAGCACGTTCAAGCTGCCGCTCGTCATGGACGTTCTCACGCGCGTCGACCGCGGCACCGTGCGGCTCGACGCCAAGGTCGCGTTTCGCGCGAGCGAGATCCTCGCATACAGCCCGTCCTTCGGACCAACGCCGCACGCCGGGACGAAAACGGTCGCCGAGCTGTGCGAAGCGGCGATCGAGCACAGCGACAACACGGCGGCGAACCTGCTGTTGCGCATCACCGGCGGCCCGCCCGGCGTGACCGCGTACCTGCGCGCGCTCGGCGACTCCGTCACGCGCCTCGATCACACCGAACCGGCGCTGAACCGCGACGCCCCCGGCGACGTCCGCGACACGACGACACCCGACGCGATGGCGAACCTGCTCACGCGGCTGGTGCGGGATCCGATCCTTTCACCGGCCTCGAAAGCGCGACTGTTCGAGTGGCTGCGCCGCGCGGACACCGGCCAAACGCGCATCCGAGCCGGCGTGCCGCGAGACTGGACCGTCGGCGACAAGACCGGCACGACGGCGACGGGAGGCAACGACGTCGCGATCCTGTGGCCGCCGCACAACCGCGCGCCGATCGTGCTCGCGATCTATTTCGCCGAAGTACACGGCACCGACGAAGCACGCGACGCCGCCATCGCCGCCGTCGCGCGCCGCGTCATTCCGATGTTTCGCCGCTAGCGTTCCCGCTTGCGCCCGAGGTCGTGCGCAACGCTCCATATCGATCGAACGCGTCCGGAGAGCTGCTCGTCCACTTCAGCGGGCGACGACGTAAGGCAGGATTGCGTCGAGGCGGTGTTCGGTGATGCCGGAGACGTCGAGGAGCTCGTCGACCGAGGCGAAGGCGCCGTTCGTGGTGCGGAAGGCGACGATGCGCTCGGCGAGACCGGGGCCGATCCCGGGGATCGTCGCGAGCGTTTCGGCGTCGGCAGAGTTCAAGTCGACCTGCGCGGCAGGCGGCGGTTCGTCGCGGCGCGAGCGCTTGTGACGGCCGTGGCCGGCGCGGTGCGCGCCGCCGGCGCGCCGCCCGCGGCCGTGGCCGAGGCGGTGCGCGGCGCGCGCGGCGGGGAGCGTCTCGGCTGCGCCGCGGACCGGGACGACGATCTCGTCGCCGTCCCGCACGTGCGCGGCGAGGTTCACGGCGACCACGTCGGCGTCCGGGCGGCTCCCGCCGGCGAGCGCCAGCGCGTCGCGGACGCGCGACTCCGGACCGACCGAGTAGACGCCGGGCCGCACGACGTCGCCCGCGACGTAGACCAGCGCGCGCGCCGGCGACGCGGCGCTCGCGAAGCCGCGGAGGCCAGCGCGCTTCGCCGAGCCGGGCGGCCCGGCGGAGGTTGAGCCCGGCGCCCCGGCCGACGACCAGCCGGCCGCACCGGACGGGGTCGGGGGCGGGACGGGACGGAGCAGGACGACGGCGGCCAGGGCGGCCACCGCGAACGCGGCACCGATGCGTTTGAGCCCGGGCAGGACGGCGATCAGGCGTTTCATGCTCATCCCCTCACGCGCTCCGCTCGCCTCGGCAAGTCCCTGCGGCTCGGTCCGCAGGACCGAACGCGAAGGATTCGCCGCAGGCGAATTTACTAGGGCTCCGGGCGGAGATGGTGTAGACTCAAAGTTCCATGTCGGTCACCGAGGAGAGATCGTACGACTTCCGCGCCGTCGAGCGCGGCTGGCAGCAGCGCTGGGAGCGCGAGGGCATCTACCACGCGCTCGACGACGACCCGCGCCCCAAGTACTACACCTTGGAGATGCTGCCGTACCCGTCGGGCGATCTGCACGTCGGCCACGCGAAGAACTACACGCTCGGCGACGCGATCGCGCGCATCCACCGCATGCGCGGCTACAACGTCGTCCACCCGATGGGCTGGGACGCGTTCGGGCTGCCGGCCGAGAACGCCGCGATCCAGCGCGGGATCGACCCGGAGACGTGGACGCGCGAGAACATCCGCAACATGCAGCGCCAAGTGCGGCTGATCGGGACGAGCTACGACTGGCGCCGCGAACTCGCGTCGTGCGATCCCGAGTTCTATCGCTGGAACCAGTGGTTCTTCATTCGCCTGTTCGAGAAAGGGCTGGCGTACAAGCGCGAGGCGCCGGTGAACTGGTGTCCCGTCGACCAGACCGTGCTGGCGAACGAGCAAGTCGAGAACGGGCTGTGCTGGCGCTGCGGCGCGGCGGTCGAACGCCGCAACCTCGCGCAGTGGTTTTTCAAGATCACCGACTACGTCGAGCGGCTGCTGCAGGGGCTGGAGCGGCTCGACGGCTGGCCGGAGCGGATCAAGACGATGCAGCGCAACTGGATCGGGCGCTCCGAAGGCGTCACGTTCTCGTTCGAGGTCGAGAACGTCGAGGAGGCGCGGATCGAGGTCTTCACCACGCGCATCGACACGGTGTACGGCGCGACGTTCGTCGCGGTCGCGCCGGAGCACCCGGTCGTCGCGCAAATTTTGGAAAGACTGCCCAAAGCGCGCCGGCGGGCCGAAGAGTTCACCGCGTCGCTGAAAAACAAGAGCGAGCTCGAGCGCACGCAGCTCATGGAGAAGACCGGCGTGCCGATCGGCGCGTACGCGGTCAACCCGCTCTCGCGCGAGAAGATCCCGATCTGGGTGACCAACTACGTGCTCGCCGAGTACGGGACCGGCGCGGTGATGGGCGTGCCCGCGCACGACGAGCGCGATTTCGACTTCGCCAAGCAGCACGGGCTGCCGATCGCGCAGGTGATCACCACGCCCGACGGCTCGCTGCGCGCGCCGCTGCACGAGGCGTACGTCGAGGACGGCAAGCTGATCGCGTCCGGCGAGTACATCGGGATGAAGTCGGCGCTCGCGCGGCGCGCAATCGCCGCGCGGCTCGAAGCGATGGGGCGCGGCAAGACCACCGTCAACTACCGCATTCGCGACTGGCTGGTCTCGCGGCAGCGCTACTGGGGCACGCCGATCCCGATCGTCTACTGTTTTTACTGCGGCTCGGTTCCGGTACCGGACGATCAGCTGCCCGTGCTGTTGCCGAAGGGCGTGAAATTCACCGGCCAGGGTTCGCCGCTCGCGAACGATCCGGCGTTCATCGAGACGAGCTGTCCGCGGTGCGGCCGTCCGGCGCAGCGCGATCCCGACACGATGGACACGTTCGTCGACTCCTCGTGGTACTTCGTGCGCTATCTCGATCCGCGCAACGCGGAGCGGCCGTTCGAGCGCGACGCCGCCTCGAAGTGGATGCCGGTCGACCAGTACATCGGCGGCGCGGAGCACGCGGTGCTGCACCTGCTGTACGCGCGCTTCTTCTACATGTTCATCGTCGACTCGGGCCTGGCCTCGGGTGACGACGAGCCGTTCACGCGCCTTTTCAACCAGGGGATGCTGCTCTACTACGGCGAGAAGATGTCGAAGTCGCGCGGCAACGTGGTCGGAATCGACGACGCGGTCGAGCGCTACGGCGTCGACGCGATGCGGCTGTTTCTGCTCAAGGCCGCGCCGCCGGAAGACACGATGGACTGGACCGAAGAGGGAATCATCGGGCGGGTTCGCTTCGTGCAGCGGGTGTGGCGCGCGGTCGAGCCGGTCGCGGCGAAGGCGCGCAGCGCGCCGCTCGACCGGCTGCCGGAGACGCGCGCAGGCCGGGGGCGCGAGCTGGTCCGCGCGCTGCACGTCGCGCTCGAGTCCGGCAAGAGCGAGACGGAGACGCGCCGTTTCCACTACAACGTCACCACCGCCAAGCTCGACGAGCTGGTCAACGTGCTGACCGCCGCGCTGCGCGAGCCGGGCGCGGAAGACGATCCAGTGGTGCGGTACGTCGTGCACGCGCTGCCCATCGTATTGGCGCCGTTCGCGCCGCACATCGCGGACGAGCTGTGGTCGCGGATGGGCTACGAGCGCAGCGTCCACCTGGAGCGCTGGATCGAGCCCGACCCGGCCGCGCTCGCGGTCGAGCAGATCACGCTGGTGGTGCAGGTGAACGGCAAGGTGCGCGCGCGCATTCAGACGGCGCCGGGGATCGGCGAAGACGAGGCGTTCGAGCGCGCAATGCGCGAGCCGACGGTCACGGCGCAGATCGGCGACAAGCAAATCCGCAAGAAGATCTTCGTACCCGACAAGCTCCTCAACATCGTGGCGGCATGACGAGATGACCTATACCATTCGGCCCGACGACGCGCTGATCGTCGTCGACGTGCAACACGACTTTCTCCCCGGCGGCGCGCTCGGCGTGGCGGAGGGCGAGCGCATCTTCGAGCCGATCGACGAGCTCGCGCCGCGCTTCGCGCGCGTCTACGCGACCCGCGACTGGCACCCGCCGGACCACTCCTCGTACGCGGAGCAGGGCGGTCCGTGGCCGGTTCACTGCGTCGCCGGAACGCACGGCGCGGCGTTCGATCCGCGGCTCGATCTGCAGAACGTCGACGTCGTCGTCGACAAGGGGATCGACCGTGAGACCGACGGCTACAGCGGGTTCGCCGCGACGTCGCTCGAGAGCGACCTGCGCGAGCACGGCGTCAAGCGGGTGTTCGTGTGCGGGCTCGCGACGGACTACTGCGTGAAGGCGACCGCGCTCGACGCGCGCGCGGCGGGCTTCGAGGTCGTCGTGATCGAGGACGCCTCGGCGGCGGTCAACGTCGACCCGGCCGACGAAGAGCGCGCGCTGCGGGAGATCAGGTCCGCCGGCGCCGCCGTGGCGCGCAGCGGCGAGATCGCCGGGGACGCCCGTCTCGTACGGCGCTAGCGTCGTTGCGGTCGAGCCGCACGGGCTCGACGCGATCGGCGCGGACGAACGGCACGGCACGCCGCGCGATCTGTTCTTCCTGTGGTTCGGCGCGAACGCGGAGACCGCGACGTTCGCGGTCGGAATTCTGTCGGTGGCGCTGTACGGCACCTCGCTGCGCGGCGCGGCGCTCGGTCTGCTGGTGGGGAACGCGCTGGCGTATGTCGTCGTCGGATTGCTGTCGCGAATGGGGCCGCGCTACGGGCTGCCGCAGATGGTCGCTTCGCGCCGCGCGTTCGGGCGTGACGGCAACGTGCTGCCGGCGGTGCTGGCGTTTCTGGCCGGCGTCGGCTGGTTTGCGGTAGACAGCGTCTTCGGCGCGCAGGCGCTCGGCGCGCTCGCGCACCTGAGCTATCCCGCCGCGCTGGCGGTGTTGCTGATCGCGCAAGTCGCGCTGGCCGTGTACGGGCACAACGCGATCCACGCGTTCGAGCGCGTCGCCAGCGCCGCGCTGCTGATCGGGTTCGCGACGATCGCCGCCGCGACGCTCGCGCGGGTGCGGTTCGACGCTCCGTTCGACGCGCACGCACCGTTCGCGGCCGGCGGCGAGACGGCCGGGATCGTGTTTTCCGCGGCGCTCGCGTTCGCGTACGCGATCGGCTGGGGGCCCGCGGCGTCGGACTACTCGCGCTATCTTCCCGCCGCCAGCGATCCGCGCGCGGTGACGCGCTGGGCGTTTCTCGGCGGCTTCGTGCCCTCGGCGATCTTGGAGCTGCTCGGCGCCGCGGCGGTGACGGCGACGCGCGCGCCGGGGATCGCGAGCGCGACGCCGGCCCAGACGATCGGGTTGCTCGCGCACGGCAACGGCCTTGTCGCCTCGATCGGGCTCGCCACGGTGCTGATCGGAACGATGAGCGCGAACTGCTTGAACCTCTATTCGGGCGCGCTCGCCGCGCTCGTCGCCTGGGACGCGCGGCGGCGGATCGTTCCCGCGCTCGGCGTCGCGGCGGTGCTCGGGGCGCTGACGCTCGCGGTGCTGCTCGCGGCGCGCGCGAACGATCCGGCGGCGCATTTTTCGGCCGCCGCCGTCGCGCTCGCGGTCGTGGCGGTCGGCGCGCTCGGCTTCGTGGTGGTGCGCTGGACGCTCGCGCGCTGGCAGTCGGCCGTCGCGGTCGGCGCGCTCGGCGGCGCGCTCGCGTTCGGCAGCGCCGACCCGACCGCGACCGCACACCTGTACGCGAACTTCCTCGGGCTGCTGACGATGTGGGCCGCGCCGTGGGCCGGCGTGCTGCTCGCGACGCGCGGCGCGACAGCGCTGCGCACGAATGCCGCGGCGCTCGTCGCCTGGCTCGCCGGAATCGCGGCGTCGATGCCGTTCTGGCAGCAGTCGTGGCTCACCGGACCGCTCGCGTCCGCATATCCGCAACTGGGTGACGTCTCGTACTTCCTTGCCTTCGCGGTCGCGTACGCGGTCGCGACGGCGCTGCGGCGTTCGCAGACGACGGCTCCCGCCTCGTAAGGGGAGGCGAGCGCCCGAACGTCGGAGACCTCGCCATGACGCACACCGCACTCCGCACCGCCGTGGTCGCCGCCCTCGCCTTCGGCGCGGGCCTCGCGGTCGCGCGCCTCCCGCAGCCCGCGCGCGCCGCCGCCGCGCCGCTCCAACCCGCGGTCATCGACATCGCCGCGATCACCGCGGCCGACTTGCCGACGCCGGCACCAGCCTCGCCGAACCTGCGCTCGAAGCTGCTGGTCGCCGCCGACGGCGCGACCGCGCAAGTTCAGATCGGCACCGTCATCAAGCACTATCACGCCGACGCGAACGAAGTCCAGTACGTCGTCTCGGGCTCCGGCACCGAATGGCTCGGCGACAAGCAAGTCGCCTTGAAACCCGGCATGATGATCGTCATCCCCGCCGGCACACCGCACGCCGGCACGACCGACGCGAACCTGAAGATCGTCTCCTGGAAAACCCCGCCCCAAGCCCCGACCGACGTCCATCCGGTTCCGTAAATGCGCTAGCGCAATGCACTAAAGCATTGCAAATTCGCATAAAGCCCGCTGATCTAGCGCAGCCCTTGTCGCACGTGCCCGTCGTCACAGATGGCGGGCACGATGCGAGAACACAATCGGCGCGCCGTCGTACGCCTACTGCTCTCGTTCGGGTTCCGCAGCCTCGGCGGCCCGCACGAGAAATTCGTTCATTCGAACGGGCGATTGACAGTCGTACCGCGACAGACTACGATCTCGGCCGGCGCGTGTCGAAAAATCGTGCGACAGGTCGGAATATCTCCTCAACGCTTCGACAGAATGGTACGTCGATGAAGACGGTAACGGTCCGAATCGTTCGCGATCCCGAGTCGCCTGCCTGGTGGCTGGCTCAGTTCAAACTGAACGGTCGCTCTTGGTGTACTCAGGGCGCGATCGTCGACGAAGCCCGATATATGGCCGCCGACTTGTTGAAACTCGCCGGCGCAAGCGACGACGTCGTCGTGAACTTCGCCTACGATGACCGAGAATCGCTTGCGTCGCTCCTCGCCCATCCGGTGACGCCGTCACTGCTCAGCGAAGAGGAGGCCGCAGCACAGCTTGCCGAGGAAGGCGACGACGACCTCGATCAGGAGCTGCTCGCCGCGCTCAGATCATGACGCGGCGGCGGTCTTTTCCTTGTCGCGGAAGTATTCGTAGGTTTTGCGCATTCCCTCGACGAGCGGCACCTGCGCCTCCCAGCCGAGCTCGCGCCGCGCTTTGGCCGGGTTGAAGTAGACCTCGCGCGCGTCGCCGGGACGGCGCTCGGCTCGCGTGACCGGCGCTTCGAAGCCGGTCACTTGGACCATCGCGCGGTAGATCTCGTTCACCGACGTCTTCTTGCCGGTGCCGACGACGTAGATCTCGCCGGAGCCTTTCGTGAGCGCCGCGAGGTTCGCGCGCACGACGTCGCCCACGTAGACGTAGTCGCGCGTCTGCTCGCCGTCCCAGTCGATGCGCACGCCTTGGCGCTGCAGGAACTTGCCCAGGAAGATCGCGATGACGCCGGCTTCGCCGTTCGGGTCCTGGCGCGGGCCGTAGACGTTGCCGTACCGCAGCGCGGTGTAGTCGAGGCCGTGCTCGCTCTTGAAAAAGCGCAGGTAGTGCTCGGTGACCATCTTGGTGATGCCGTACGGCGAGACGGGGTGCTGCGGCGAGCTCTCGTCGACCGGCATCGCCGCGACGTCGCCGTATGTCGCCGCGCTCGAGGCGAAGATGACCTTGCGCGAACCGGCCTTGACCGCGGCCTCCAGCACGTTCAGCATTCCGATCACGTTGACGTTCGCGTCGTACTTCGGGTCGCGCGCGCCGATCGCCACCGAGTGCTGCGCGGCATGGTGCGAGACGACCTCGGGCTTGAACTCGGTGAAGATTCGCTCGATCCCGACCTCGTCGCGCACGTCCATGTGCACGAACGAGACGCCTTCCGGAACGTTTTCGCGGCGGCCGCCGCCGTGGGACCAGAGGTTGTCGACCACGACGACTTCGTGTCCCTCGCCAAGGAACGCGTCGACGAGGTGCGATCCGATAAACCCGGCTCCGCCGGTGACGACGATACGCATGCGAGCCCCGAGGGTTCGGGCTCCCCGAAGACTCTCCCGCGCCCGCCACAACGCTTGGCCGCCTCTTGAGCTGACCGCCGTTCGCGCATCGGCGCGCTTGCCGCCACGCTCCGTGCGCGTGACGGAACTGCGTGGTCCGCGCTCCGCTGCTGCTCCCCGCCCTCGCCTTCGCCGGCGCAATCGCCGCCGACGCGCACGGCCTCGCGGCCTTTGCGTGCTGCGCCGCGCTCGGCGCGGCCGCGTTCGCGCGCGCACGCGTCGCGGCGCTTGCGGCCCTGACGGGGCTGGCGTGCGCGCTGTGGCACGGCCACCCGGCGATGCTGACCGCGGAGTCCCGGATCGGCCACTTCGCCGGGACGGTCGTCGGCGACGTGCGCAACGACGAAAACGGTGCGAGCTTTGCGTTCGCGCTGGACGGCGGCGTCGTCGTGCGCGCGCAGCTGCATAACGGCACCGCGGCTGCCGGCGAACGGCTGGTGCTGCGCGGGCGGCTGGTTCCGTTCGACGAGGCGCGCAACCCGGGCGAGCCGTCGCGGCGCGCGCTCGCGCTCGGGGAAGGACTCGCCGGCGAGCTGATCGCGGATCGCACGATCGCGCGGGCAGCACCCGAACCGCGCGACGTGCGCACCTGGTCTGCGCGGCTGCGCGCGCTTCTCTCCGCGCGGCTGCGAACGGTGCTGCGCGAACCGGAGGCGACCGTCGTCGCCGGCGCGCTGTGGGGCGAACGCGGCACGCTTTCGCGCGAGCTCCACGACGATTTTCAAGCGACGGGAACCGTGCACGTGCTCGTCACCGCGGGGCTGCATCTCGGCGTGATCGCCTGGTTCGCCGGCACACTGTTCGCGCTGTGCCGAACGCCGCGCACCGCGGCGGCGCTCGCGACGATTCCGTGCGTCGTCGCGTACGCCTGGCTCAGCGGCGCGCACCTGCCTTCGCAGCGCGCGGCGGTGATGGTGTCGACGGCGCTGCTCGCGCGGGCGTGCGGCGCGCGGCTGCTCTCGTGGAACGCGCTCGCGCTCGCGGCGATCGTCGTCGCCGCGCTGTGGCCGGCGTCCGTGACCACCGTCTCGTTCGCGCTCTCGTTCTCGTGCGTCGGAGCGATCCTGTTCTTCGCCAAGCCGCTGCAGCACGCGCTCGAACGGCTCGCGCTGCCGGAGCGGGTTCGGGAAGCGCTCGCGCTGACGATCGCGACGCAGATCGGCGTGTGGCCGCTCAGCGCGGCGACGTTCGGGCTCGTCGCGCCGTACGCCGTCCTGGCGAACGCCGTCGTCGTGCCGGCGACCGGCGTCGCGATGATCGCCGGCATCGCCTCGCTCGCGCTCGCGCACGTTCCGGTGCTCGGCCGAGCCGCGGCGACGGTCGCGACCTGGGACGTCGACGCGATCCTGCGCGTCGTCGGCGCGGTCGCCGCGCTGCCGGGCGCGCACGTGCGCGTCGCGCCGCCGCCGGCGCTCGCGATCGTCGCGTACGACGCCGTCGCGGTCGTCGCCGCGCTCGTGCTACCGCGCAGCGCGCGCATCGCAGCCGCGCTGGTCGTGCTCGCGAGCGCCGGCGTGCTCCTCACGACGCTGCGCCTGCCCGACGGGAAGCTGACGGTGACGATGCTCGACGTCGGGCAAGGCGACGGGATCGTGATCCGCACGCCGCGCGGCCACGTCATTCTGATCGACAGCGGCGGACGGCTCGAGCGCGGCCGCGGCGCGCAAGGACGCTCGCCGGCCGAGCTGGTCGGCGAACGGATCGTCCTCGGCTATCTGCAGCGCGAAGGAATACGGCACGTCGACTTGCTGGTCATCACCCACCCGCACGGCGACCACGTCGGCGGCTGTTTGCCGATCGTGCAGGCGCTGCACGTCGACGCCATCGGCGATTCGGGACAAACGTACGGCGGTCGCGCGTACAACGACTGCATCGCCGCGGCGCACGAGCGCCGCATCCCGATCGTGCTCGTGCGGCGCGGCATGCACTACGCGACCGGCGACGGCGTGACGTTCGACGCGCTCGCGCCGCAAGAGCCGCTACTCGAGGACGGTTCCAACGACGTCAACGAGAACAGCGTCGTCCTCATGCTGCGGTACCGGTGCCCCGGCTGCGCCCGCCCTTTTGGGATGCTCTTCACCGGCGACGCGGGCGCCCAAACGGAAGCGCGCATCCTGGCGAACGGCGACGACGTCGCGGCAGACGTCCTCAAAGTCGGACATCATGGCTCGGCCTACTCCTCGACGCCCGAGTTCGTTCGCGCGGTGCACCCGCGCTACGCGCTGATTAGCGTCGGACGGCATAACCGCTTCGGCCACCCCGCGCCTTCGACGCTCGCGACGCTGCACGCAAACGGAGCAGCCGTCTACCGTACCGATCGCTGTGCCGCGACGACGGTCGCCGTGGACTCGCAGGCGCGGGCGCACGTGCGGTCGCTGCTCGGCTGCGCGGGGGCCGAATAGGCCGCCGTCGTCGCTCTTGCCAGGCCGTCGATCGTCGTTTTCATTGTCTTTCTCCAGCAGCGTCTCGGGTGAAGTCTGGAAGCGATTCGATGCGGCCGCTCCAGCGGAGCGTTTCGACGTCGTTGAAGAGCGGGATGTCGGTGCGCAGGGTCGCGAGCGTTCGAAACAGCAGCGCGAGATCACGGTCGCGCGCGAGCGTTTGCGCCAGCCGCGCGGCGCCCGCGACGTTGACGTTCCACGCGCGCGGGTCGGCCGGGATCGCTTCGAGGCGGCCGTATCGCGCCAGCACGGCCGCGGCGGATTTCGCACCCCAGCCCGATAAGCCCGGAAAGCCGTCCGCGGCGTCGCCGACGAGCGCCAAGTAGTCGGGAATGCTCGCCGGCGGCACGCCGAACTTCGCGACGACGCCGGCTTCGTCGAAGAACGTGCGCGTGCGGCGGTTCAGCTGCACGACGCGCGTTCCGCGCACGCATTGCGCCAGGTCCTTGTCCGGCGTGCAGATCACCACGCGCTCCACTCGCGGGTCGGCTGCGGCGAGCGCCGCGGCGGCAGCGAGCGCGTCGTCGGCTTCGAACTCGACCATCGGCCACACGGTAATTCCGGCGTCGGCGAGCGCCTCTTCGAGGAGCGGGAACTGCGCAAGCAGCGCTGGATCGATTCCGGCGCCCGTCTTGTAGCCGAGCCAAAGATCGTTGCGGAACGACTCGATCACCTGATCGGTCGCAACGCCGATGTGCGTCGCGCCCTCCCGCAGCAGGCTCCGGATCGACGCGAGCACGCCGCGCACCGCCGCCACCTCGCGGCCGTTCGCGTCGCGCTGCGGCGGCATCGCGAAGAAGTGCCGAAACAGCTCGTACGTTCCGTCGATCAGGTGGACGATCACGACACAGTTGTACGGTTTACCGCGGCGCTTCGTCTCGGTGCAGACCGTAGGTCTTCGGCTCGAAGTACCAGGCGGGGAGCGCCGGCGGAAAGACGACGTCTTTGTAGGTGTAGTCGGTCTCGAACTCGTCGTCCCTCGTGCGGCCGTGGATCGATTGCAGGACCGGGATCCCGTCGAGCATGGCGAAGCGCGCGTCGAACTCGTCCTCGAACGACTGGCTGGTGAACTCGAGGTAGAGATGGTCGCGCACGCGCATCCGCACCAGCTCGAACGTCGTCGCGTCGACCCACAGGTCGTCGAGGCGGTTGCGGTCGGGATCACGCTTCGGCGCCAGCGAGAGATGCCACAGCGCGCCTTCGCGGTGGACGCCGGTGACACGGTAGTCGTAGTCGGTGTTGACGGTCACGGCGCCGATCAGCGGCAGCGGCGACTCCGGCGGCTGCGGCGGCCCGGGCTCGGGGGTGCGCGGGGTGAACAGCGCGCGCTCGAAGATGTCCGCCGTCGGCGGGCCGGGATCGACGTACCCGTCGAACGCGACCGTGACGTTCTGCAGCGAGCCGTAAGCGACGCCGTTCCAGGCCCGGCGCGTCAGCGCGGAGCGGTCGGCGTTGCGGCACCAGATCTTCAGCACGTAGCTGTTGTCGAAATCGGGAAGGCCGTTGTGCCTGTCGCGCCGGACCAGCGTGTACTCGACGAACGGCGGGCGCACGTGGGCGCGAAAGACGCGCTTCGCGCGGGCAAGCATCTGTTCGCCGGTCAGGCGCGCCGACGCCGGCGTCACGGGCGCCGGCTCGGGCGCGGGCGACTGCGCGGCGCACGCGAGCGCGACGCCGGCCGCCGCGAGCACGCGCGCCAGATTCATTTCGCCGCGACCGGCGGGATGCTGAGCTGCATCCCGGGGAGCAAGCCCGCCCGTGCCGCGCCGCCGGCACCGAGCTCGATCACGAACCGGCCCACGCCTTGCCGGCGCGCCACTTTGTCGTCCGGCGTCTTCGGCGTGCTGGCGGGGACGTCGACCGCGATGTCGCTGATCGTGCCGTCGCCTTTGACGAACACCATGTCGAGCGGCGTGATCGTGTCCTTCATCCAGAACTCCATGTGCCGCTCGGCGAACGGAAACGCGAACAGCATCCCTTCGTCCGGCGGGACGAACGTCACGTTCATCAGCCCGCGCTCGCGCTGCGCCTCGGTGAGCGCAACCGCGAGCCGCAGCGTCGTGCGCGGCGCGCGCACCTCGAGCGGACGGCACCGCACGGTCAGCGGGATGCGCGTGCAGAGCGGCAGCGCGCCGCCAGCGGCCGCCGGACCCTGCGCGCCCAGCGCGAGCAGCACGACGCCGCTCAGCGCGCTAACCGCCGCCGTTCGCGTCCGCATCCGGGTGCATCGATCCAGCCGGTTCATCGACCACGAAGCTCTCCACGTCGTACCAGTTCTTTCCCGTCTTCAGGGTCGCCTCGATCGGGACGCTGAGCTCGAGCGCGTGCTCCATCTCGTGCTTCACGATCCGCCCGACCGCCTCCAGGTCGCGCACCGCGACCTCGAAGATCAGCTCGTCGTGGATCTGCAGCAGCATCACCGCGTCGAGCCCTTCGGCGTTCAGCCGCCGGTCGATCCGCACCATCGCGAGCTTCATCAGGTCGGCGGCGGAGCCTTGCAGCGGCGCGTTGGTCGCTTCGCGCTCGGCCGCGGCCCGCAGCATGTAGTTGCGGGAGCGCAGGTCGGGCATGTAGCGGCGCCGGCCGAGCAGCGTCTCGACGTAGCCCCGCTCGCGCGCCTCGTCGAGGACGCGGTCGATGAAGCCGCGCACGCCGGGGAAGCGCGCGAAGTACGCCTCGGTCATCGCGCGCGCGCTCGCGCGGTCGATCTCGAGCCGCTGCGCCAGCCCGAAGTCCGACATCCCGTAGAGCAGGCCGAAGTTCACCGACTTCGCCATCGTGCGCTGATTGCGCGTCACCTCGGCGAACGGGCCGACGTCGAAGATGCGGCGCGCGGTGAAGTCGTGGATGTCCTGGCGCTCGTGGAACGCCGCGCGCATCGCCTCGTCGCCGCTCATGTGCGCCATCAGGCGCAGCTCGATCTGCGAGTAGTCCGCCGCCAGCAGCACGCGCTCGTCCGACGGCGCGACGAACGCCTTGCGAATCCGCCGCCCGAGCTCGCCGCGCACCGGGATGTTCTGCAAGTTCGGGTTCGTCGACGAAAGCCGGCCGGTCGCGGTGGCGGTCTGGTTGAAGACCGTATGGACGCGGCCGTCCGCGCCGGCGAGCGCCGGCAGCACGTCGACATAGGTGCTCTTGAGCTTCGAGACCTCGCGCCACTCCAGCACTTTCGCCGCGACCGGGAAGCTTTTCGCGAGCCCTTGCAGCACGTCGGCGCCGGTCGCGTAGCCGGTCTTGTTCTGCCGCCCCGCGGGAAGCCCGAGCTTTTCGAACAGGATGCGGCCGAGCTGCTGCGGCGAGCCGAGGTTGAACTCTTCGCCCGCGATCTCGTAGATCTCGCGCTGCAGCCGCGCGACCGCCGCGTCGACCTCGACCGCGATCGCGCGCAGCGCGTGCGGGTCGAGCGCGATCCCGGCGCGCTCCATCGCGGCGAGCACCGAGACCAGCGGCAGCTCGACGTCGGTGTAGTACGCGATCTGCCCGCGGCGCTCGAGCTCTTCGCGCGTCTTGCGCGCCAGCAGACCGGCGGCGTCGGCGGCCGCGGCGGGCTGGTCCTCCGGCAGCTTGCGGTCGAGAAACTCGCTCGAGGCCTGGTCGGCGTCGGCGAAGGTGCGACCCGGGCTCAAGATGTGCGAGGAGACCATCGGATCGTCGCCCAGCGTGCGCAGCGGGAGCTGCAACTCGCCGATCAGGCTCTTCGCGTCGTACGCGACCAGCTGTGGGACCTGCTGCCACAGCCGCGCGAACGCTTCGCCGACGTTCGGCGCGCCGAGCGAGGACTTCAAGAACGCGAACGCGCGCCCGTCGTCGGGCGAGATCGCGAGCGCGTCGCCGCGCGCCGCGACCGCGACCCGCTCGCGCGCCGCCGCCTCGTCGATGCGCTGCGCGAGCCGCGCGTAGTCGGGCGGATCGGTCGCCGCGGTGTACGAGTCGTACTCGCCCTCGAGAAACTCGTCGGCCGCCGCCTCCACCGGGGTTTCCGGCGGCGCGAGCTTCGCCAGCAGCGTCTTGAACTCGAGCTCGCGGTAGAGCGCGTAGAGCGCGTCGTTCGGCGGCGGCGTGTAGCGCGCGCTCTCCCAGTCGATCGCGACCGGCAGGTCGCGCTTGATGAGCGAGACGTCGCGGCAGATGCGCGCCTGCTCGCCGTACTCGCGGATCAGCGCCTCCCACTTGGGCTTGCCGGCCAGCTTCGGGTTCGCGATCAAGGCGTCGAGCGAGCCGGCGTTCTTCACCAACGCGACGGCGGTCTTCTCGCCGACGCCCGGGATGCCGGGCAGGTTGTCGGACGGATCGCCTTTCAAGCCGCGGTAGTCGGGCAGCTGGCGCGGCTCCAAGTCGAAGCGCTCGCGCACTTTCTCTTCGTCGTAGCGGCCCAGCTCGGTGATCCCGCGGCGCGTCGTCAGCACGGTCGTGCGCGCGTCGACGATCTGCAGCAGGTCGAGGTCGCCGGTGACGACGAGGACCTCTTGCTGCGCCGCTTCGGCTTGGCGCGCGAGCGTCGCGATGACGTCGTCGGCCTCTTCGCCGTCGATCTCGACGACGGGAATGTCGAACGTCGCCAGGATGCGCCGCACCAGCGGCCACTGCGAGCGCAGATCGTCCGGCGTCTCGGTGCGCTGCGCCTTGTACTGGTCGTAGAGCGCGAGCCGCGCGAGCGGTAATCCCTTGTCGAACGCGGCGATCACGTGCGTCGGCTTCTCGTCCGCGATCAGCTTGTTCAGCATCATCGTGAAGCCGTAGGCGGCGTTGATGTGCACGCCGCGCGTCGTCGTCAAGTCCGGGAGCGCGAAGAACGCGCGGTAGACCAGCCCGTAGGTGTCGAGCAGCATCAGCCGCGTCGTCCCGGGCGCGGGCGGATGCGCGAGCTCGAGCGTCGTCTGCGCCGACATCAGCGCACCTCGAGCGCGAGCGTCGCCGCGCCGACGTCGCCGTCGTCCGAGACCTTCAGCACCGAGACGACGTAGCGCCCCGGCGCCTCCGGCAGCTGCAAGTCGAAGCCTTCCTTCGCGGCGCGGTCGATCCGCCACAGCAGCGCGCGCTCCGACGGCGCGCCGAGCGTCTCGGCCGACGGCGCGCTGCGGTCGTTCGCCGCGAGGTCGAGCGCGGTCGAGCGCACCGGCGCGACCGAGGCGTGCCACCCCGGATCGGACGAGGCCGGGTTTTGCGTGGTCGTGCCGCTCCCGGCGAGCACGGCCGCGGCGTCGTCGAACGAGGCGCCGCCGAGCGCGCGCGCGTCGGCGAGCCGGATCGCGAGCGTCGCGCCGGCCCGCTCGTTGCCGTCGGCGATCGTCACGTGCGCGACGCTCCCCGGCGCGTACGCGCTCTTGTCCGCCGCGAGCGCGGTCGCGCGCGCGTGGCCGGGCCCGTCGATCGCGACGCGCTGCGTCGCGTACTCGAGCGCGCCGTCACGGACGAACGCGACGCCGACCGCCGCGTCGCCGACCGTCTCGGGGACGGTGAAGAGCGCGCTCGCGCGCCCGCCGCTCGCCGAGACGGTTTGTTCGCCCAGCGGCCGCGCGCCCTCGAAGTCGACGAACGCGTCGCCCGTCGCGCCGCTCAGCGCAGCCTCGACGCGCAGCTTCTCGCCGACGCGGTAGCGCGGCTTGTCGGTCGTGATCTGCGCTTCCCCGCTGCGCCGCGAGCGCGCGCCGAGCACCGCTTGTGGCGCGACCGTGACCGCGTTGACGTCGACGACCGGTTTGCCGTCGACCTCGGCGAGCGCGTAGGCGAGGTTCGTCCCCGGCACGACGTTGTGAAACACGGCGTGCGCGCGGCCGTCGGCATCGAGCGTGAGCTGCTGTTCCTGCGTCGTCGGCCCGTGCACCAAGCGCAGGCGGACGGCCAACCCCGCCGCCGGATGACCGTCGGCGACGTCGAACCCGCGCACGTCGAGCGCGGCCGGCTCGCCGATGTCGAGCTGCGCGCTCTGCGGCGCGACGGCCAGCGCGACGCGCGCGCTCGTCGCGACGACGCGCGCCGAGGCCGTCGCCGCGCCGCTGCTCGCGCTGATCCCGTACGTCGAGGGCAGACCGTCGGTCGGCGCGGGGATGCTGGTGCGCGCGATCCCGTCGTCGCCGGTGCGCACGCGCAGGTCGACGACCGGCGCCGTCCCCCAGGCCGTGCCGTCGTCGCTCGCCCCCGGCGCGAGAACGTGCGGCGCGCGCACGACGCGCACGCGCAGCTCGCGGTTCGCGGCGACGAGCCCGTCGAGGCGCCGTTTCGCGCTCACGACGACCGGGATCGTCGCATCGGAGGCGCACCCCTCGCCGCAGTCCGCGCTTACGCTCAGCACGACGTCGCCGACGCCGTCGACGTGGATCGCCGCGCCGCCGCTCGCGCCCGCGAACGTCGCCAGCACCGCCGCGTCGCCGGCGGGCGCGTCGCCCGGGAGCGCGAGGTCGGCGCCGAACGCGCCCGCGCCGTCGAGCTTCGCCTCCGCCGAGACGAGCGGGCGCCCGCGCGCGACCAGCGCGACGCGCACCTCGCCGCTCGCCGGGCGGTACGCGGTTCCGCTGCGCTTGCGCGCGAAGCCGACGACGCGCACGTGCTCGCCGGCGCGCACGTTCGCGCGTTCGGCGCGCACGCCGACCAGCGCCGCCGGGATCGGCGGCTGCGCCAGGAACGACACGAAGGCTTTGCTCTTGCCCCACTCGGCGAGCGCGAAGCGCGGGCGCGGCGTGCCGTTCCAGCGCGCGATTCCGTGCGCGTCGGTCTTGCCGTACTGAAACGAGGTGCCGACCAGATACGTGATGCGCATTCCCGCGAGCGCTTTGCCGCTGCCCAGGTCCGCGCCGTACAGGACGATCCCGCCCGGCGACTCTTTCGTCAGCAAGCCGACGCGCGTGAGGTTCAGCCACGCCTGCTGCACCGCGTCGCCGCGCCGCGCCTCGATCACGAAGAACCCTTCGCGGTTCTGCAGCGGCACCTCGACGTCGTTCGGCGTGTAGCGCTGCCCGGCCGGCGGCGAGAAGCGCCACTTGGCGACGGGCGTGCGGTGCGAGGTGTCGATCGCGCGCGCGCGCGCCGTCCCGGCGACCAGCACGTCGGCCGGATCGACCTGATATGCGGCGAAATCGACGGGCGCGCCGCTGTAGGTGTCGAGCCGCACCGCGATGCGCTTCCACGGCACGGCGACGTCGCGCGCGTACAGCGCGAAGGTGCGGTCCCACTTCCCCGAATCCGGCAGCGGCCGAGCCGCCAGCGCAGGCGCAACGCCGACCGAGAAAACACACACGCCGAACGTCAGAAGGCGGATCGCGCGAAGCGCGAACGCGACGGCTTCCGGCGTCCGCCGGAAGCAACTAGCGTTCGTAGAAGATCGTCCCCGTCACGTTGGGATCGGTGGTGCGGAAACCGATCGTGTACTCGCGCTTCTCGTCTTTCTTGAGCGGCAGCGTCGAGTTGCTGACCCCGGTGAAGACCGAGGACCCGCTGTCTTTCGCCTGATAGCGGTTGTTCTTCGCGTCGATCAGGTAGAAGTTCGAGATCTGCGGCGTCAGGTCGTAGCCGAAGTCGTTGGTCAGCTCGACGCGCATGACGACGTAGTTGATCGTCCCGCCCGAGGTCTGCGCCGAGGCGTCGCCGCTCGGGACGAGGTGGGCCTCGAGCACCCGCACGTCGCCGGCGCCCTGGAAGAGCTGCTGGCCGATCGGGGTGGTGTCGTTCTCTTTGCAAGCCGCCAAGCTGACGCAGAGGAGCAGCGCGGCGGCGAAACGGCGGACCATGACGGGCCGTGCGTTCGGCGGGTCCGGGCCGCCGTCCCGCGGCCGAGGGGACGACCGCCGCCGATCCGGGAAAGGAGCAATCGTGGAGGACGAACGAGCGAGGGGGAACTCTACCTCGACCCGCTGCCGTTACTGCGGGAGCCATGGGAAGGACAAGCGCTCGTCGAGCGATCTGCGCGAGCGGGGTGCGACATTTCAGGTGATCGTGGCGTGCGCCTCGTGCGGCGCCGCGTTCGCGGCCCTCTCCCGCAACTGATGCGCCGGCTCGCCCTCACCGCGGCCGCGGTGCTCGCCGCGGGTGCGCCCGCCTTTGCGGCCTCGACCCCGGCCCCGAAGCCGGGGCCGACGCTCCCGCAGCGGATCAACGTCAAGGCGCTCCAGCCGCGCTCGCTCTTCGCGAACAAGCCGGAGCACGTCGAAGTCGTGGTGGAGGTCAACCGGCTGGGACAGGTCGCGCGGGTCCGCTCGATCAAGCCGTCCCACGACCAAGGCTTCGATGCCCACTGCTACGGCAACGCGCTGCAGGCGTTCATCCGCACCCCCGACGGCAACGCGATCTCGGGCGTCTACCGGCTCAGCTACGACTACGACCCGAAGACGCTCAACGTCCGCCGCGACGTGGCGCTGCTGTGGCGCGGCGGCGTCAACCCGAACGCCAAGGGCGCGGCGCTCGACATGATGGAGATCGCGCGCCGAAACCGCAACCGCACGCCGCCTCCGATGGTGACGCCGGGTCCGGTGCCGAGCGTCGGCCGCATGCCCGACCTCCCGCAAGTGATGACGAGCCCCACGCCGTCGCACTGACGGTGACCTCGTCGTAGCAGCGCCACGATGCCGCGCAGGGTTCGTCCGCCGAAACCGGACCCGAAAGCCGGCGCGGACGCGCTGATGGAGTGGTACGTCAAGCAGCGCATGGAGCCCGACCCGCGCAGCGACGCGGACGTCGAGCGCTCGTGCACCTCGAAGCAGCAGTACGCCAGCGAAGCCGACGCGCACGCGCACGCGCTGATGAACGGCATGGGCGACGTGCTCTTTTCCTACGAGTGCCGCTACTGCGGCTTCTGGCACCTCACGCGCCGGCCTCCCCCTTCCGCGGGGAAGGCGTCCCCGGGCCAGAAATGAGCTTTGCAGACGCTCGCGTGCCATACAGGTGGCACTCTCCCGGTGCATTCTGTTTGCACGTCGCGTTGAAGGTCCTAAGCCAAGATCGGCACCGAAAAGGGGAGAACGTATGCCCGAGCCTCGAGACGCCGCACTGATTCTGCACTACCCCTGTTTCGACGGATTGGTCTCCGCGGCTGTCGCATGGGACGTTCTCGAGACGGAACGAGGGTGGAGCCCAAGTCGTCTGCAGTTCGTAAACTATGATCTTCAGTCGACGTGGCTGGATACGAGTCTTCCGCAAGATTCCGCTGTCGTCGACTTCCTCTTCCATCCCGACGCGGCGTTTTGGGCCGACCATCACGGCACGTCATTTCTCACTGACGCGTCGCACCTCCAATTCGAGGACCTTCGCGGCACACGCCCCCTGCTCTATGACCGAAACAGCCCCTCATGCGCAATGCTCATCTGGAAACACTACGCGGAACGATCGTCCGATCAGAACCGCTACGGTGAAATGGCATATTGGGCGAACAAGATCGACTCGGCGACCTACGACACAGTTGATGAAGCCGTGTTCGGGACCAGCCCGGCGATGCAGATCAACTCGACATTCGCAATTGACCGTAGCACTGACTACGGAACGTTCCTTCTTCAAGCCATGCGCGGCATGACCCTCGCTGATATCGCGTCACTTCCCGAGGTCGGTTCGAAGGTTGCACTGGCACGCGACCAAATTGAACGGGGCCTGCGCGACGTAGAACATTCGATTCATCTAGAGCACGAAGACATCGCCGTCTTTGCGGGCAAGCCGTCTCCCGGCGCGGTTATCAATCGCTACAGTCCATACTACTTCTACCCGTCGGCGCGTTACTCGGTTTCGCTCATCATGAATGATCGCGACGCAAAGATCACCGCGATGCGAAACCCCTGGCTAGACTTCCAAAGTGTCGATCTCGGAAACATCTTTCGCAAGCATGGGGGCGGCGGGCACACGAGAGTTGCCTCTGCGCTGATCGATACTAACCCTGCCGTAACGGGGCCGGCAATCTTGCATAATATTGTGGAAGAGATTTGTGCGGCTGACCGTCGTGCGACCAATCCGGCGATAGCAACCGCATGATCGAACGGTTTAACTTCTACGATGTCTACGGTTATCTGATCCCTGGATTGACGCTCGTCATTCTGTTATGGTTACCGGTCGGAATCATCACTGGAAAACTTCCGGACGACAAGGCTGCATCGCTGGCGGTGGTTCTTGTGATCGCGTATATCATTGGACTGCACCTCCACTCAATGGCGACGAACGCATACCCTTCGCGAACGATGAAGGGCAGCGACGGCAACCCGCAATATCCTAGTGTCGGGCTGCTTGACGAGAAGTCGGAAATCGGGACGGACCTTAAGAGACGCCTTCAAAAAAACGTGGAGTCATGGTTCGGCATCGACATTGCCGCCGGCAAGGACGCCAACACCCTCATCGCGCAACGTCGCCAGGACGCTTACAATCTCTGCCGTCCGATCGTCACGGCTCAGAAGTCGTATGCCGAGCAGTTCCAAGGTCTGTACGCACTGGCACGCGGGATGTCCGTCTCATGCGCGCTCGCAGCACCATATTACTTAGGCTGGGCAGCTTGGGTATGGAAGCGCAAAGATCTCGGCGACGCAGCGCTCGTCATCATCGCTGCCTATGCGGCCATTGCGCTTTGCGTCGCGGTTGCCGTTGCACTCGGCAAGGGCGATCGACTGCAGAACGATCAATTGGGGTTGTTCGTTGTCGCCATCTTGCTGCTAGGCAGCGGCTATCTCGTCGGATCACGCTTTACGGTCTCCTCCGAGACGAGCGAGATTCTTATAATCGGCGCAATCGTTTTGATCGCTGTCTCCGTCCGCTTCTTTGCTTTGTACAAGTACTTCACCGTGGCGCATGCGCGGACGCTCTGGAGTGAATTTGCGAGCAATTCGCCGGAGCGGCCGAGACCTTAGCGCGGCTTAATCGCGGCGACTTTCTCCGTTGTTGGCGGGATCGAAGTTCCAACTGCGGCTTCTGGTACATCACGAGACGGCAAAGGCCGCGGGAAACACGTTGATTTCGCGCCGACGTCGTAGAGCGGGATCACTTCGTGGTAGCGTTTCGCCTTTCGGTCGTCTTTGGGAGTGTGTTCCGCGCAGAGGCGCTGCTCCCACCCATGCGACGCACGCAATGCAGAGCGCCACGCAGACTGCGAAGAGCTTCACGAGCCCGGTGCCGTCGGTTTTGCTTTCGCGGCGTTGGCGGGGTCGAATATCCAGCGGTCGTCGAGGTCTAGGATCTCGAACCAGTTGCGCAGGCGCGGGTGCTCGCGCAGGACGGGGTAGCGCGGGAGCACTTCTTGGAAGTGTTGCTCGTCCCGAATGCCGCGGGCGCTCAGGCGCTCGTTGATCGCAGGATACGTTGATTCGTCGGTGCGCTTGCGGAGCCAGGCGACGACCTCCTCGTCGGTCCGCGCGTGCGCACGGCTTCGGTGAAGTCGTCTTCGCTCACGCCGAGCCATTCGAGCAGATACCCGGAGAGGCCGGGGGAGACTTTGTAGAGGCCGAGCGCTCCTTGAATCTTCGCGCGTGCCTTGTCGATCGTGCGCGGCAAGAAGTACAACCCGCCGAGCATCGCCCGCGCGCCGCGCGGCGGATGCGCGCGCAAGTCGGCGTCCGGATACGGCAGATCGGTCACGCGATCGCTCATGCGGCGGAGGCTTCGTGGCGGTACGCGCCGATCGCTTCGAGCACCGGGCGGTCGTCGTAGCGGAAGAGGTAGGTGTCCTTCGCCGCTTCGTGGCGGTACGGCATCCAGGACGGAATGCAGAACGTGTCGCCTTTCTCCCACTCGAGCCGCTCTTCGCCGACCTGCGTCAAGCCGCGGCCTTTGTAGACGTGGTAGATGATTCCGGCGGTCTCGCGGCGCGTCGGCGACGAGCTTCCCTTCGCGATCCGTTCGGCCGCCGCGCCGATCACGCGCGACACCGCGCCGCCGGTGCGCTTGTGCTCGTACTCTGCGCGCACGTACGGTTCGGGCTGCGCTTCGAGCCGCGCTTGCATGTCGGCCCACGGATAGCGCAGGTGCGTGTCCTCGGGCGCCGGCTCCGCGGGAAAGCGCTCCTCGCCGTACGGCTGCGCGAAGTTCGCCGGAAAGAACTGGTAGACGGGTAGATCGAGGCCGTCGAGCCACACCATCGGCCCGTCGCCTTCGTGGCCGTGATCGTGGTACTCCCACGACGGCGTGAGGATCAAGTCGCCACGGCGCATCGTGACCTTCTCGCCGTCGACCGCGGTGTACGCGGCGTCGCCTTCGACGATGAAACGCAGCGCGAACGCGACGTGCCGGTGTGCGCGCGCGACCTCGCCGGGAAGGATCAGCTGCAGCCCGGCGTAGAGCGTGTCGGTCGTCTGCGGCGGCTTGAGGGCGGGATTGATCAGCTGCAGCACGCGCCGCTCCGCGTCTTTCGCCGAGACCAGATGTCCCGCGCGCTCGAGCAGCGGGCGCAGCGCGGCATAGCGCCATACGTGCGGGACCGCCTTGGGCTCCGGCCGCGGCGGGACTACGGCGTCCATCATGGTCCAGAGCGGCCGCACCTCTTGGGCCGCCGCCTCGGCGAACAAGCGGTCGAGAGAGTCCGTCGCGATCATCGGTCCTCCGGGAGGCGGTGTGATTCGTGCCGGTCGGGAAAGACCCCGCATGCGCTTCGTTGTTTTCAGTACCCCCTCCGCCGGACCGCGACCCGGCATGCTCGACGGCAAGACGATCCGCCCGCTCGACGGCCTCGCCTCGCTCGACGCGCTGGTCGCGCTCGAGCCCGCCGCGCGCGAAGCTGCCCTGCAGCGGCTCGGCGAGCCGGTTGCGCTGACCGGCGCGTCGCTCCACGCGCCGCTGCGCCCGCGCAAGAACGTCTTTTGCGTCGGCCGCAACTACCTTGCGCACGCCGAGGAAGGGGCGCGCGTGCGCGGCGAGGAGCTGAAGCTGCCGGCCGTCCCGACGTTCTTCTCGAAGGCGCCGACCGCGATCGCCGACCCCGACGCGACGCTGCACCTCGACGGCACCGTCTCGCAGAAGTACGACTGGGAAGCGGAGCTCGGCGTGGTGATCGGGACGCGCTGCAAGGATGTGCGCGAGGCAGACGCGCTTGGCGTGATCTTCGGCTACACCTGCGTGAACGACGTGAGCGCGCGCGACGTGCAGAACGCCACGACGCAGTGGTTCAAGGGCAAGACGCTCGACGACACCTGTCCGCTCGGACCGTGGCTCGTCAGCGCCGACGAGATCGCCGACCCGCAGCGGCTGGACGTCTCGCTGCGCGTCAACGGCGAGACGAAGCAGCACGCCTCGACGGCGGTGATGATCTTTCCGATCGCGCGCATCATCGCGGAGCTCTCGAAGGGGCTCACGCTCGAGCCCGGCGACGTGATCGCGACCGGAACGCCCGAAGGCGTGGGCTTCGCGCGCAACCCGCCCGAGTTCTTGAAAGACGGCGACGTGGTCGAAGTCGAGGTCTCGCAGGTCGGCGTGCTACGCAATCGCGTCGCGATCAGCGTCCCGGTCGGCGCCGCTACCTGACGCGCTGGTAAAAGTAGGTCGCGCACAGGCCGTCGCCTTCGTTCGCGGGCACGTGTGCGCCGTTGTAGACGCTCAGCTCGACGTCGCTCGCCGACGAGCGCGTGCGCGAGACCAGCACGTACGTCACGCGGCGCGCGCCGCACAGGCGGTTTCCGTGCAGCAGCACGGGGTCGGAGGGCGGCGTGGCGCGGTAGAGCTGCGTCGCCGCCGCGGGAAAGCCGCGTGGTCGCGCGATCGGCGCGATCGGCATCGCGCGGCCGTTTTGGAAGACGATTCGCACGGGGGTGAAGCGCACGTCGCCAGTGATCGCCATCGCGGTCTGCGAGACGGCGGTCCAGTGCTCGGCAGCCGCCGCGACGGATCGGCCGGACGATCCGGCGACGACGGCGACCGCCGCGAGCAGTGCGGTGCAGAGCGGCATGAGCCGCGCGCGTTTCACCATCGTCTGCGCGTTGGCGCCCGCGGCGCGCGACCCTGCGCGGTCTTGACGCGGCGGTAACGCGGCGGCGAGGGCTCGCAGCACCGCTCGACGCACAACCCTCCATGGCCTCTCGCGCCCTCTTCCTCGGCGCCGCCGCGGCAACCGCCGCGGTCGCTGCCTTCCCGACCGCAATCGTCGCGCAGGCCCGCAAGGCGCTGACGATCGGCTATGTCCCCTCGACGCTCTTCGCGCCGGTGTTCGTCGCCGCGGAACGCGGCTATCTGCGCGACGCCGGGTTCGACGCCAACCTGACCCCGATCGTCGCCGGCGCCGACTCGATGTCGCTGGTCGCGCAAGGGCAGATCGACGTCGCGGCGGCGGCGCTCTCGGCCGCGTTCTACAACGCGGTGAACCGCGGGCTCGAGGTGAAGTTCGTCGCGTCGACCGGCTACCAGCCGCGCAAAGGACAGCCGTCGGCGCTGCTGATCCGGCAAGACCTCTACGACGGCGGCCTGCGCATCCCGGGCTTGAGAGGGAAGAAGATCGGCTGGATCGGGAACCAAGGCGCCGCCTCCGCGTACTACGTCGCGCGCATTCTGCGCAAGGACCGCTTGCGGCTCACCGACATCGAGTCGCTGAACATCCCGAACCCCGAGCAGCAGACCGCGCTCGAGCACAAAGCAATCGACGCGCTGTTCACCTCGGCGCCATTCAGCGAAGAGTTCGCGCAGAAGCGGCTGGCCACGATCGTCGGCTCGCCGCCGCCGGGGATCGCCGCGTCCGGGATCTTTTTCGGCCCCGCGCTGCTGCGCAATCACGACAGCGCAAGCGCGGTGATGACGGCGCTGCGCAAAGCGGCGGCGGAGATCGCCGGCAACGGTTTCTACGCGCCGGCGAACATCGAGGCGTACGCGAAGTACACGAAGCAGCCGGTCGAGCTGATCAAGGCTTCGCCGCGCTACGACTTCAAGCCCGACCTGCGGATCGATCAAGGGACGCTCGAGGACATGCAGCGCGAGTTCGTCGCGGACAACATCCTCACGTACAAGCAGCCGCTGAACGAAGTCCGCCTGGTCGCGCGCTTCTAGGAACCGGGCACGCGTGGAGCTCGTTCGCGGCGGTCGCATCGCGACGATCGACGGTCTGCGCGGGATCGCGATCGTCCTCGTCGTCTGGCTGCACGTCTGGCAGATCTCCTGGCAGTCGGCGACCATCCCGCTCATTCACTTCTCGTTCCAGCCGATCGCGGAGACGGGCTTCCTCGGCGTCGCGCTGTTCTTCTTCATCTCGGGGTTCGTGCTGACGCTGCCGTACGTGCAGGCGCACCTAGCCGGCACGGCGCCGCCGTCGCTGCGCCATTTCGCCGGGCGGCGTTTTCTGAAGATCGTGCCGTCCTACGTTCTCTGCATCGCGGTGATGATCGCGATCGGTTACCAGACGTACGCGAGCGCGTCGGACGCCGTGCGCGACGTCGGGTTCCACTTGCTGTTCATCCACGACTGGTTCGGCGTGACGAACGGATCGATCAACAGCGTGATGTGGTCGCTCGGCGTCGAAGTGCAGTTCTACGTGCTCTTCCCGCTGCTGATCCTGGCCTTCGTGCGCAAGCCGCTGTGGACGGGGCTGGCGCTGTTCGCGGTCGCGAACGGCTGGCGGTGGTGGGCAGAGCTTTCGCCGAGCCACTACTTCATCGAGCAGCGGCTCGAACAGCTGCCGGCCTACGTCGATCTGTTCGCCGCCGGGATGCTGGCGGCGTACGCGTACGTCGCGGTCGCGCTGCGCCGGCCGCAGCTCGCGCAGCGGCGCTGGGCGTTCACCGCGCTCTCGGTCGCCGGCTTCGCCGCGCTCGTCGTGCTCGCGAACGACTGCTACCGTCACACCCCGGACAAGGAATGGCCGCAGACCTGGATGGTGCACTGGCGCTCGGCGTTCGCGCTCGCCTGCTGCGCCGCCGGGCTCGGCTCGCTGTTCGCCGTGCGCGCTTTCCAGCTCGTGCTCGCGAACCGCGTGCTGCTGTTTCTCGCCGCGATCTCGTACAATTTGTACCTGTGGCACCAGCCGCTCGCGCGCGAGCTGCAGAAGCTGCACCTGCCGCCGTACGCGACCGCCGACCCGCACGGCGACCCGCATTGGATGTTCGCGTTCAACTTCGTCGCGCTGCCGGTCGCGATCGCCGTGGCGGCGCTGATCACGTACGGTTTCGAGCAGCCGATCCTGCGCCTCGGCAAACGCCGCCGCGACCTGCGCCCGACCCCGATGCCGATCGCCGCGGAAACCGTAGCCGAGAGCTGAGGAGGGACCGAGCCTTCGGGTTGCGATACACCCGGCATGAAGATTGCGGTCCCGAAGGAGCGTGCGCCTGGGGAGCGACGCGTGGCGCTCGTTCCGGAGATCGTCGCGAAGTTCGTCAAGGGTGGACAGAGCGTTGTGGTCGAGCACGACGCGGGCGCGAGCGCCGGGTACACCGACGCGGCGTACTTGGCGGCCGGCGCGACGATCGCGCCCGACGCGCGGAGCGCGTATGACGGTGCCGACGTCGTGGCGCGCGTCGGCAAGCCGTCCGACGAAGAGCTCGCGGGAATCAAACGCGGCGCGGTCCTGATCGGCCTGCTGGCGCCGCTCGGCGATGCGCACTCGGTCGAGCGCTACGCGCAGCGCGGGCTCACCGCGCTCGCCATGGAGACGATCCCGCGCACGACCAAAGCACAGGCGATGGACGCACTTAGCTCGCAGGCGAACATCGGCGGTTACAAAGCAGTGCTGTTGGCTGCCGGCTATCTGCCGAAGTTCTTTCCGATGCTGACGACCGCCGCCGGAACGATCTCGCCGGCGAAGGCGCTGATCATCGGCGCAGGCGTGGCGGGTCTGCAGGCGATCGCGACGGCGCGCCGGCTCGGCGCGGTCGTGACCGCGTACGACACGCGCGCGGTCGTCGCCGAGCAAGTGAAGTCGCTCGGCGCGAAGTTTCTCGAGATCGACGTCGGCGAGAGCGGCGAGGGCGCGGGCGGCTACGCGCGCGAGCTCTCGCCCGAAGCGATCGCGAAGCAGCGCGCCGCGATGGTGAAGGCGATCGGCGCGAGCGACGTGGTGATCACGACCGCGGCGATCCCCGGCAAGCGCGCGCCGATCCTAGTCACGCGCGAAGCGGTCGCGGCGATGGCGCCGGGGAGCGTGATCGTCGACCTCGCCGCGGAGACCGGCGGCAACGTCGAGGGGACGCAGCCCGGCGAGGCCGTGACCAGCGAGAACGGCGTGACCATCGTCGGTTTCCTGAACTTGCCGGCGACGATGCCGTACGACGCGAGCCGGTTGTACGCGCGCAACGTGCAAGCACTTCTCGACTACGTCACCAAAGACGGCGCGCTGGCGCTCGATCCGACCGACGAGATCGTCGCCGGCGCGACGCTCACGCGCGACGGCGAGGTGGTGCACGCAGCGACGCGCGCCGCACTCGGCGGCGACAACCGCAGCGCGACGATTCCCGGAGGAGCCGCGTGATCTCCGTTCATCTGCTCACCGAGCTTACGGTGTTCATTCTGGCCGTGTTCGTCGGCTTCGAGGTCATCTCGAAAGTGCCGACGACGCTGCACACGCCGCTGATGTCCGCCACGAACGCGATTCACGGTATCGTGCTGGTCGGCGCCATCCTCGTCGCCGGAACGCAAGGCGCGCCGCTCGGCCCGATCGTGGGCTTCTTCCTGGTGCTGCTGGCGTCGCTGAACGTCTTCGGCGGCTACACCGTCACCGAACGCATGCTCGAGATGTTCCGGCCCAGGCGCCCGGCGCCCAAGCCGCCGGCGGACGGTGCGCGATGAGCGAGACCGCAACCACGAGCGCAAACTGGGTCGACGTCGCGTACCTCGTCACCGGCGTGTGCTTCATCCTTGGGCTGCGCTATCTGAGCTCCCCGAAGACCGCGGTGATCGGCAACCGGCTGAGCGCGGTCGGGATGCTGATCGCGGTCGTCGCGACGCTCACGCAGGGGATCGTCAACTGGGCTGTCGTCGCCGCGGGGATCGTGATCGGCGCGGCGATCGGGATCTTCTCGGCGCGCAAAGTCAAGATGACGGCGATGCCGCAGATGGTCGCCGCGTTCAACGGCGCCGGCGGCGGCGCGGCGGCGCTGGTCGCGGCCGGCGAGCTCTACAAACAGGTGAACGCCGGCGGCACGATCGGCTACGACATCACCTTCACCAGCGTGCTGTCGGCGGTGATCGGCGCGCTCTCCTTTTCAGGTTCGATCGTCGCGTTCCTGAAGCTGCAGGAGGTGATGACCGGGCGGCCGATCACGTACTTCGGGCAGCAGGTTGTCAACGCGCTGATCTTGCTCGTAATCCTCGTCTGCTGGGGGCTCGTCGTCGCCGGCGTGCAGCCGATGCTCGAGTGGTTCTGGATCGCGCTGGGCTGCGCGGTGGTGCTCGGCGTGCTGTTCGTGCTGCCGATCGGCGGCGCGGACATGCCGGTCGTGATCTCGCTGCTGAACTCGTTCACCGGGCTCGCGGTCGCGCTGACCGGATTCGTGCTCGGCAACAACGTGCTGATCATCAGCGGCGCGCTGGTCGGCGCGTCCGGGACGCTGCTCACCGTGCTGATGGGCAAAGCGATGAACCGTTCGATCACGAACGTGCTCTTCGGTGCGTTCGGCGCGGTGAAGACGGGCGGCGCGGCCGCGGCGTCAGGCGGGCACAACGTTCGTTCGGTCGGACCGGACGACGTCGCGGCGATGCTGGCGTACGCGAACGAGGTGATCGTCGTCCCCGGTTACGGGATGGCGGTCGCGCAGGCGCAGCACTCGATCCGCGAGCTGGAGTCTCAGCTCGAGAAGCGCGGCGTCGAGGTGAAGTACGCGATCCACCCGGTTGCGGGCCGCATGCCGGGGCACATGAACGTGCTGCTGGCGGAAGCGAACGTGCCGTACGACTCGCTTTTCGACATGGATGACATCAACCCGGAGTTCGAGCGGGCCGACGTCGCGCTGGTCGTCGGCGCGAACGACGTGACGAACCCCGCCGCGCGCACCGACAAGAACAGCCCGATCTTCGGGATGCCGATCCTCAACGTCGACAAGGCGCACAACGTCGTCGTCCTCAAGCGCTCGATGGCCTCCGGCTTCGCCGGCATCGACAACCCGCTCTACGACGACCCCAAGACCGTGATGCTCTTCGGCGACGCGAAGAAGTCGATCGACGGCGTCGTCGCCGGGGTGAAGGCGCTGTAGCGTCACCCCGAGCTTGCGCGTCTCGGGACCCAGCGAAAACCGCAACACTCCGAGCCGCTCGGAGTAGCACCGAATCGCCATGATCGAAGATGCGCTCGCGCTCGGCCCGCCGGCCGGCACGTACCTGTTCAGCCGCCGCATCGCAGCGGACCACCCCGGCGAAACGATCGTCGAAGGAAACTCATTCTCGTTCGACCCGTTCGCGTACGCCGCGAGCGGGGCGTGCGCGGTCGAGCCGCTCGCCGGCGAGCACCTTCAGACGGCGACGGCCTGGGACGGCCGGCGCGGCGTCGAGCGTCCCGTGAACGGTACGTTCACGGTCGCCTGGGACGGCCTTTCGCTGCGGCTTTACTGGTACACGCCGAGCGAGCACGGCATGCCGTACTTCGCGCTGGTCGCTCCGCAGCGCGCCGACGCGCTGCGGTTCTTCGAAACGGTGTGCCGCTGGGCTGACGAGCCGGACGAAGAGATCCTCGTGTTCCACGCCGGCCAGTGGATCAAGGACGAGCGGCTCTTCGCCTCGATCCGCGACGCGACGTTCGACAACCTCGTCATGCCGGACGCGCAAAAAGCGGAGGTCGCAAGCGACGTGGAACGCTTTTTTGCCTCGCGCGAGCGCTACGCGCGCTATGCGGTGCCCTGGAAGCGCGGCGTCCTCTTCGCCGGCCCGCCGGGAAACGGCAAGACGCACGCGGTGAAGGCGATCGTCAACCGCGCCACCGTGCCGTGCGTCTACGTGCGCAGCTTCGATCTGCCCGGCCACCCGTTCGCCGGCGCCGGGATCGCGATGGTGTTCGAGCGCGCGCGGCGGATCGCGCCCTGCATCGTCGTCCTCGAAGACCTCGACGCGCTGGTGCGCGACGACAACCGGGCCTACTTCCTGAACGAGCTCGACGGCTTCGAGCAGAACGACGGCATCCTCGTGCTGGCGACGACGAACCATCCGGAGCGGATCGACGCATCGATCATCGACCGGCCGAGCCGCTTCGACCGCAAGTACGCCTTCGCGCTTCCGCCCGCCGAGCAGCGCCGCGATTACGCCGAGCAGTGGAACGCCGGGCTCGATCCGGAGCTGCGCTTGTCGGACGATGACGTCGCCGCGCTCGCCGAGGACACCGACGGGTTCTCGTACGCATACCTCAAGGAGCTGTTCGTCTCGTCGCTGATGCGCTGGGTCGGCGACGAGCAGACGCGCTTCGGCACGCACGTGCTCCAGCAGATCGGCCCGCTGCGCGAGCAGATGGCCACCGAACCGGACGGCACGGCCGGAGACGTGCCGGGCGCCGATGCGATGCCGTGGGCGTTTCCGAGGAACCCCGCGCAGATCTTCGCGATGACGCAAGGCGTGCGCTGGAGCCGTTGACGGAAGCGTAAGCCCGGGCCGCGGCGAAACGCGGCCCATGCTCGTCGCAGCGGTTCTTTCGGCTTGGCTGCAGTACGGCGCCGACGGCAAGCCGCACGCGCGCGCCGCCGTCAGCGACGCGGCCTGCCCGGCGGCGAGCGTCGACGGCCGCGCGGTGAAGATGGACGAACGGGCCGGGAAAAGCGCGCAGTTCGGCGACGTCGTCTGCGACGTCGCAATCCCAGCCGAAGCAACGCACGTGCGCGTCGGCGAGCGCGCGCTGCCGGCGCCGGCGCACGATCCGCGGACGGTCGTGGTGCTGGGCGACACGGGTTGCCGGATCGGCGCGCTGACCGCGCAGGCGTGCGACGACCCGGCGCAGTGGCCGTTTCCGAAAACCGCGCGCGCGATCGCTGCCGTCCACCCTGACTTGGTCATCCACGTCGGCGACTATCTGTATCGCGAACACGCCTGCCCGCTGCTCGCGCCGTGCAAGGACAGCCCGCACGGCGACGACGGGCCCGCGTGGTTCGCCGACTTTCTCACCCCCGCGGCGCCGATCTTCGCGACCGCGCCGGTCGTTTTCGCGCGCGGCAACCACGAAGTCTGCGCGCGCAGCGGCAGCGGTTGGCTGCGCTACCTCGACGCGCGCGTCATCGGCTCGTGCGCCGACGAGACCGATCCGTTCGACGTGGACCTGGGCGACCTGCGTATCGTCGTCTTCGATTCCTCGTCCGCCGACGATCACAAAGCCGACGCGGCGCGCACGCCGGTCTACCGGCACGAGTTGGAAGCAGTCCGCGCCCTCGCGACGCGCCCGGACCTGCGCCCGGTCCGTGCGCGGCCGGTCCCGCTCGAGCGCTGGTTCGTGACCCACCGGCCGCCGTACGTGAACGCCGACGAGCGGGCCGCGATGGGCGATGCGCTCGGAGCGTTCGACGCCGTGCTGGCCGGGCACATCCACTTCTTCGCGGCGATGAACGTCCTCTCGCTCCCGCCGCTGGTGATCAACGGCGAAGGCGGGGCGAACCTCGATCCGAACTACGCGGCCTTCCTCGGGCTCGCCGCGGGCGATCTGCACGTCCAGGGAAGCGTGTTCGGATCGTCGCACTTCGGGTTCGGCGTCTACACGCGCGCCGCCACGGGGTGGACGATCTCGCTCCGCGATCCGGATGGGACCGAACGCGCGCGCTGCGCGCTCGAGAACCGCACCGTCAGCTGCCGAACCGGAGGATAAGATGTTTTTCGCCGCCGTTCTGTCCGCGTGGGTGCAGTACGCCGCCGACGGCAAGCCGCACGTGCGTGCGCTCGCGCCGCAAACCTGTCCCGCTGCGGTGACGTACGCCGGCGGCAGCGCGCCGATGAGGCTGCGCGCCGGTGCCGCAGCGGGCTTCGACGAAGTCGTGTGCGACGCGCGAATTCCGCCGGCGGCGCGAAACGTGCGGTTGGAGAACCTCCGCCTGCCTTCGCCCGCGGAAGCACCGCGGCGGATCGTGGTGCTGGGCGACACCGGCTGCCGGATGAGCGAGTGGGAACAGCAGAACTGCGGCGATCTCGCCGACTGGCCGTTTCCGAAGATCGCGCGCGCGATCGCGAAGGCGCATCCCGACCTCCTGGTGCACATCGGCGACTACTACTACCGCGAGACGAATTGCCTGCAGGGCGCGAAAGACTGCGTCAACCGCTGGGGCGACACGAGCCATTCCTGGAACGCCGACTGGTTCTGGCCGGCGAAGCCGCTCTTCGCGAGCGCGCCGCTGGTGCTCGTGCGCGGCAACCACGAGGACTGCGAGCGCGGCGGGCCGGCGTGGTTCCGGTACCTGGACGGCGCGGAGACCGTAACGCCGTGCGTCGCGGGCGCGGTCGACGGCGCGCCGCCGTGGGCGGTCTCTTTCGGCAGCTTGCGCATCGTGGTGAACGACTCGTCGGCCGATCCGAGCGACGCGAAGCCCGATCCGGCGCGCATCGCGTTCTACCAGACCTCGTATCGGAAAGGGCAGGCGCTCGCCGCGTCCGCGGGCGAGGCGTGGTTCGTGACGCACCGGCCGCCGTACGCGAACACCAATGAGACGCAAGCGCTGGTGCAGAGCGGGTGGAAGCTTACGCCGTTCGCCGCCGTTCTGGCCGGTCACGTGCACGACTTCGAAGCGATCAACGTCGCCGGCTACCCGCCGATCGTCATCAACGGCGAAAGCGGCGACGATCTCGATCCGGCCGGCTCGACCGCGAAGTACCTGCAAGAAGAGACGAACGGCGGCCGGCCGGTCTACGCGCTCGCCTCGCCGGCGCCGTTCGCGACCCAACAGTTCGGCTTCGCCGTCTACGAGAAGATCCTCGGCGGCTGGAGAATCTCGCTGCGCGACGTCGACGGAATCGAACGCCGCGTCTGCGCGCTCGCGAAAGGAAGCGTCTCGTGCCTCTGATCCTCTCGCACGTCGACCTGCGCGTGCGCGACCGCGCGAAGGCGATCGAGTTCTACGACGCCCTCCTCAACGTGCTCGGCGCGACGCGCGAGGACGGCAAGACGTTCACGACCTGGCAGATTCCGCCGCCCGACGCGCCCGCGGACTGGGAAGCGACGGAGTGGTTCGGGATCACCGAAGATCCGGCGATGACGCCCGGCCCGGTGCGCGTCGCGTTCGACGCGCCCTCGCGCGGCACGGTCGACGCGATCGCGACGTACCTGCCGGCGATCGGCGCGCGGAACATCGAGTGGGACGAGGGGATCTATGGCGGGCGTTACTACGCCGTCTTCTTCGACGATCCCGACGGCAACAAGCTGGAAGTCTGCTACATCGGCGCTTAGCGGCCGAGCCTCCAGTCGTAGGCGTTCCAGGTCGGGTTGAACGCGTTCGGCGAGAAGCCGCGCAGCGCGGTGCGGTACGCGTACGAGTACGAGGGGTTGAAGAGGTAGACGATGGGGACCGCGTCCGCGACGCGGCGCTCGATCTGCGCGTACAGGCGCTTGCGCTCCTCGCGGGTCGGCGCGACGACGGCGCGGCGCTCGAGCGCGTCGACCCGCTGGTCGCACCAGCGCATGTAGTTTCCGCTGCCGCCGCAGCTCAGCAGAAACGAGTCGTCGGGGTCGGCGCCCATCGGCCACGGTACGTACGCCAAGTCGAAGTTGCCGCTCGCGAGCGTTCCGCCTTGCGAGCGCGGCAGGAAGAGCTGCGCGTTCGAGAGCGACTTGAGCGTCACCCGGAACCCGCGCTGCTCGAGCTCGCCGTGCACCAGCGTCGCGACGCGCACGCCGGTCCCGGACTCCGGAAACTGCACGTACGTGATCGCCAGCGGCACGCCGTTCTTCGCGCGCGTTCCGTCCGGCCCGCGTTTCCAGCCCGCCGCGTCGAGCAGCTTGTCGGCGGCGGCCGGGTCGTAGGCCGGCTCGCGGACCGACTGATCGCGCGCCCACGAGCCGAGCGGCTGCGCCGTGTCGACGACGGGATAGCGGCCGAAGGTGATCTTGCGCGAGATCGTCTCGCGGTCGATCGACGCCGCGAGCGCGCGCCGCACGCGCACGTCGTCGAGCGGCGGGTGCGTCGTGTTGACCGCGATCCCGGCGATCAGCGTGAGCGGGACCGTGCGAAACGCCACCCCGGCCGGCGTTCCGAGCGACGCGCGCTGCGCCGGCGAGAACAGGTTCCAGTCCACGCCGCCGCTTTGAAACAGGGTGAAGTTCGTGCCGGGGTCGGGGACGATGCGCACGTCGATCCGCGCGAGCTTCGGCGCGCCGCGCCAGTACGCGGGGTTCGCTTCGTAGACAAGGTGGTCGCCGCGCGACCACGAGACGAGCTTGTACGGCCCGTCGCCGACCGGATGCGCGGAAAAGCTCGCGGTCTCAAGCTTCGGCTCTTTCTCGAGCAGGTGCGCCGGGAGCACGAACTGCGGCGCGGTCCCGTAGCTGAACAGCGTCGCGACCGCCGGCGCCCAGGGTTCCTTCAGCGTGATGCGGACGGTGCGCGCGTCGAGCGCTTCGGCGCGCGCCACGCGGTCGTAGCCCGCGCGCGAGCGAACCGGATTGCGGTCGTCGAGGATGGCGTGCAGCGTCCACACGACGTCGCGCGCCGTAACGGAGACGCCGTCCTGCCAGCGCACGCCGCGCCGCAAGCGGTAGACGATGACGCGGCCGTCGCGCGAGAGGTCGCCGTTCGCGAGCGTCGGGATGCGCTCGAGCAGCACCGGAACCGGCGTCCCGTGCGCGTCGACATCGATGAACGGCTCGAACGCCAGCCGCGCGACCTGCTGCTCGACGCTGTTCGCGTCCGGATGCGCGAAGAGCGGGTTGAGCGACTGCGGATCGGCGGCGATCGCAAAACGCACCGTCGCTCCGGCCGAATTCGTGCCGAGCTCGCTCGAGCGCGCGCACGCGCTTACGGCGGCGGCACAGAGCAGCACGCCGAGCGTGCGAAGCGAGCGCGCGAAACCCATTGCGCGGCCTCTTCCGGGGCCGCGCGGGATCGCTCCTGTTCGCTTAGGCGATCTCCGCTTCGACCGCCCCCGGTGTTCGCGTCGAGCCCCACGGATGGCTGCGCGCGTGCTCGATCGCCGCGTCGAGCGCGGCTTCTTGGTCTCTGCTGCAGCGGCACGGCAGACGCCCGTCCCCGCCGCAGCCGGTGGGATCGTGACGATCCAATCCGTGACCACAGCTGCAGAAAACGAGATACTTCACCGTGAGATATCCTCCGCGCCGGCCGGCACGATGCGCTCGATCCGTTTCAGCGGCACCGAGCGAATCGTTCCGCCGAACGGCAGAACGTTCCGATCTTCTTCGAGAACGAAGGCGCTGCGCGACGAGACGTGCTGCAGGCGACCGATCAACAGACCGTCGTCCTCGCAGACGATGACTGAAACGCGGCGGCCGAGCCAGCGGCACGCCTCGGCTTCGGAGATCACGTTCATCGCAGCGTCCGCGACAACGTCGCGCACCCGTTCTTCCAAGTCATCGGAGAAAAATCGTACTCTCCCCCCCCCGCAGAGTCGGTACGTTTTCGTACGGTTTTTGACGTCAAATGAGCGGTTGAACTTCACAGTATTCGTGCGTAATCAAATCGCGGCAACCGTGTAGTTGCGCGATGCATGGTGCATTCGGATCACTAGCGTTCGTCGTCCAGCACGGCACGCGCGGTCCCGAGTATGCTGTTGCGCGCAACCTGCAAGCCTGTGGCCGGCACCTCGGCGGCCTGGGGGCTTCGCCGAACGGCCCGTGGAGGTAGCGGGCCACCGGCCGAAGAAATCCCGGTTCGATGATCCTAAAGACCGAAACGATGGAGGCCAGGAACGGTCGCCCCTCGGCTGGGCAGGCCGATCTCGACCGGACCGACTTGCGCCTGCTCGCTGCGCTCCAGCGCAACGCCCGCTCGACCTATGCCGAGCTGGGCGCGCTGGTGAACTTGAAGCCGCCCGCGGTGCACGACCGCGTGAAGCGGTTGGAGTCGCGCGGCTACGTTCGCAGATACGCCGCGCAGCTCGACGCGCACCGCGTCGGCTACGAGCTGACCGCGTTCGTCAGCGCGTACTGCACGCCGGACCTCGACTACGACGCCTTCACGACCGCGGCCGCCGGGTTCCCGGAGATTCTCGAAGTGCACAGCGTCGCCGGCGACGAGACGTATCTACTCAAGGTCGTCACCCGCTCCACCGCCCACCTCGACGATTTCCTCACCCGCATCAAGCGCGTCAAGGGCGTCGCGCGGACGCGCACCACGATCGTGCTCTCGACGCCGTTCGAGCGCGGCGGGCTGCCGGTCGAAGCGCTGGCGTGACGCAGACGCTCGACGACGCGCATCTGCTCGCACCGCTCGGCAGCGGCTGCCGGCTCGGCTCGCACCGCGTTCTCGAACCGAAGGGCGCGCTGCCGCAGGCGGCATGGCGGCTCGACAACACGCCGCGCGCGTACGCGAACGAGATCTTGTGCGAGGTCGAGACGCTCAACGTCGACTCGGCCTCGTTCAAGCAGATCAGCGACGCCTGCGCGGGCGATCCCGACGCGATCGGCGCGCACGTCACGGCGACGGTGAGCGAGCGCGGCAAGCAGCACAACCCGGTGACCGGGAGCGGCGGCATGTTCGTCGGCCGCGTGCTGGAGATCGGGCCCGCGCTCGCCGCGCGCGACGACGTCGCGGTCGGCGACCGCATCGCCTCGCTGGTCTCGCTGACCCTCACGCCGCTGCAGCTCGACGCGGTCGAGTCCGTCGACGCGACGACCGGGCAAATCCACGTGCGCGGAAAAGCGATCTTGTTCGAGAGCGGGATCTACGCGCGGCTCCCCGACGATCTGCCGACCTCGGTCGCGCTCGCCGTGCTGGACGTGGCGGGCGCACCCGCGCAAGTGCGCCGGCTCGCGCAGCCGGGCGAAACCGTGTGCGTGATCGGCGCGGACGGCAAGTCGGGGCTGCTGGCCTGCGCGCAGGCGCGCGAGCGGGTCGGCCCCAGCGGCCGCGTGGTCGGTATCACGCCGAACGCGCAGACGCCGGCAGCGCAGCTGCTGCTCGAGCACGGCTACGCGGACGAGCTGGTCGCCGCCGACGCGCGCGACGCGCTGGCGATCCTCGAAGCGATCCCGGCCGCGCTGCCGCAGCTCGCCGACCTGGTCGTCAACTGCGTGAACGTGAGCGGGACCGAGCTGGCCTCGATCCTGTGCTGCCGCGAAGGCGGAACGGTGTACTTCTTTTCGATGGCGACCTCGTTCACCGCGGCGGCGCTCGGCGCCGAGGGCGTCGGAAAAGACGTCACCATGATGGTCGGCAACGGCTACGCCAAAGGCCACGCGGGGGTCGCGCTGCAGACGCTGCGCAACCATCCGCCGCTCAAAGACTATTTCATCGCGCGCTACGCCGCGCTCGCAACCTAGGGAGCCCATGTCCACCTCGCACCACCCCGTCAAACCGCCCGTCGACCCGGCGCTGCTCGAGCACCGCAACCTGCGCTCGGGCGAGTTCTGGCGCACGATACCGGCGTACGAGCACGTCGACGAGAAGACGTTCCTCGACCACATCTGGCAAGGACGCAACTCGATCAAGACGCCCGAGGAGCTGTTCGAGACGATCGGCGCGATCGTCGACCCGACGTTCTTGGAAGACGCGCGGGAAGGCTTTCGCCGCGCGCCGATGGCGGTGCGCGTCTCGCCGTACGCGATCGCGACGATCGACTGGACGCAGCCGTACGAGGATCCGATCCGCCGGCAGTTCATCCCCGTCGCCTCGAAGCTGCTCCCCGATCATCCGCGGCTGACGCTGGACTCGCTGCGCGAGCAGGACGACGCGCCGGTCCAGGGCCTCACGCACCGCTACGTCGACAAGGCGCTCTTCCTGCCGCTGCAGACGTGCCCGGTCTACTGCCGGTTCTGCACGCGCTCGTACGCGATCGGCCCGGACACCGAGAGCGTCGACAAAGCCTCGCTCGCGAAGACGCCCGATCTGTGGAAGCAGGCCTTCGCGTACATCGCCTCGCGGCCGGAGATCGAGGACGTCGTGATCTCGGGCGGCGACACCTACCAGCTCGCGCCGAAGAACGTCACGCTGATCGGCGAGTCGCTGCTGGCGATCCCGCACGTGCGCCGCATGCGCTTCGCGACCAAAGGCCCGGCGGTGATGCCGATGAAGATCCTCACCGACCACGCCTGGGTCGACGCGCTGACCGGTGTCGTCGAGAAGGGTCGCAAGCTCGGCAAGGACGTCGTCCTGCACACGCACTTCAACACGCCGAGCGAGATCACCGAGATCACCCGGCAGGCGATGGACGTGCTCTTCCAGCGCGGGATCACGGTGCGCAACCAGAGCGTGCTGATCCGCGGCGTCAACGACGACGCACAGCGGATGACGACGCTGGTGAAGCGGCTGTCGTGGATCAACGTCCATCCGTACTACGTCTACATGCACGACTTGGTGAAGGGTGTCGAGGAGATGCGCACTTCCGTGCAAACCTCGATAAACTTGGAGAAAGCGGTGCGCGGCACGACCGCCGGCTTCAACACGCCGCTGTTCATCTGCGATGCGCCCGGCGGCGGCGGCAAGCGCGACGTCCACAGCTTCGACTACTACGACCGCGAGAACGGCATCGTCGTCTACAGCGCACCGTCGGTGAAGCCGGGACAGTCGTTCCTCTACTTCGACCCAATCGACACGCTGGCTCCCGAAGCCCAAGCCCGCTGGGCCGTCCCCGCCATCCAAGACGAGATGATCCGCGAAGCCGTCGCCCGCGCGGGCGGAAAGGTCGCCGCGCTGGCGTAGCGCGGTGGGCGGACGACGACTAACCGTAGAGCCACGGAAGCAGGCGCCTAGCCCTAAAGTCGAGGCGAGCGGGAGTCTGCTAAACTTGGCGGAAAGGATGTAAGCGCGTCGCTCCTTAGGAGCGCGTCTTCACCACCGGGTATCCAGCGCTTGCCGTATTTCACTGAACCTGGCCGCAGTGGGACCTCGACGGCCCCGTTCGTCCTCGACGAGCAGCGGCTCCTCAAATTCCGGGACATCTTTGAGGCATCCGGAAGGGCGCTCGGGACTCCATTTGTGATCCGGTATTCCATCCGGCGGCGAGATCGGTTCGTTTACAGCACTGACGATAACCGCGAAGTCATCGGGGACGAAAACGTGAAGGGGCGCGAGATCGAAGAGCTTGCGCTCGAGTTAGTTGCAAGGGAACCGGCCAGCGGCACGGTCGCTCAAACTGCACTCGAACCGTATCCGGCAGAACGAGGACCCCGGGGTGACGTCGTTGCATCAGTCACGTTTCTCATCGCGAACTATCGCATCGAGTCGCGCAGCTGCGTTGAGTACATCGTCGAGTGTCCAAATCGGCTCTGGTGCGCGGATCTAGTCGCAGAGATCAAGAACCAGTTGACCCGCATCGAGGCGCCTCACCGCACTCCCGTGCCACCTTGGCTCGGCACCGTAATAGGCTTCGCCGCGTTCGTCTTGCTGATCGTCGCATTCTATACGTTCTTGTTGGCACCAGTAAATATTTCCCCCGCCGATGAACCGACGTTTGGAAAGCTCAGCGTTTCCGACAAGCTAACGAACGTATACACGTTCCAGCGGCTCCTGTTCTCTCGCAGCAGCCGGTATGAAGCATTTTATTTTTTTACGATCGTCCTAGCAGCGATTTCGATTTTGTGCCATAGCACAAAGCCACTTACTCGACTCAGCGCGACGATGCAGCGCTCGTACTTCCTTTGGGGAGATCAGATTGACGTGTACCGGCGACATGAGTCTCGCGTCTTTCAGAAGGTCCGAGGCGCGGCGGCCGCGGTCGCGGGTGTCGCAATCGCTGTCGTCGCCGCATTTATTGCGGCACCGTTCGTCGACAACGTCCGCGATTTTGTCAAGTCGATTCGGCTTCCGTGACGGTCGCCGTTAAAGGTACATCGGGCGGCGGCGACCTCAAGGGAGGTACCTCGATCAGCGGCTCTGGTGGGAACTCAAAGGCCTCATGGCGCCAGCCGAGCCGAAAACCCATGCAGTACGCGCCGATGAGCTCGAGAGCCCGCGCTTTTTGCGCGTGCATCATCGCCGATAGTCCGTTGGACGCCAAGAGCTCGGCTTGGAAGGCTTCGTCTGCTCGCCGTTGGGCCACAATCTCGGTATTGCGAGCCAATTCAAGGGGCGTGCGCGCGCGAAGCTGTGTCGCCAACAGCGCCGAAACGAAGATCACCAGGAATGGTACGCCGAACGCCGCTATCACGCTCATGCCCTTTGATGCGTCGAATGAGCGCAAGGAAACGAGATACTCGAAGCGAGCCCCTCCGATGACGACGCAGTAGACAATCGCAGCCACCATGGTCGCGACAGTAATCTCACGTTGGCGCAAAAGGAGCGCCTGTCCTAGAAAGTGACCGATGATGACGCCGAACGACCCGAGCACCATCGCTAGCGGAGCGAGGACGAGCGTCGGCAGCCGCCAGAACTCTAGCGTGAAGTAACTGAAACCAACGTAAAAGGCACCGATGAACGACTGCGCAGCGTAATACGCTGTTGCGGACATGAACTGGCCGAACGCGCGCTCCGGAATCGCGTTGGAGCTCCTTCGCGCCAATTCATGTTGGTACTCGTCGACGGCAGCATGTGCTTTGCGCGTCGCATCGCGAAGGCGGACGAGCCGAGTCGCGGAGCGGCGCTGATAGTCCGAAATCGCTAGTTGAAACCGCACTTCGGTCCGGTGGGCGAGCGCGACCATCCTTGCCTCAACGAGCGCGCTCGCAGCCTTGACCGAGCGGTGGCGGCTGAAGTAGTACCCGTCGATAAAGCCGAGGAGCTGCTCGCAAGCGGTCCGTACACTGTGCCGGAATGCAGGCAGCATGAAAAAGAATGTTACCAGGAGGATCACTGCGGCCGGCGCGGTCCAACCCATTGATTCAATCAACGGAGCGGACATGGCGCAAAGTCATTCGTGCCGTCCGGATGCGTATGCTGCAAGACGTATCTGATCGGAGGAGGTAACGCGGTGACATCGGTCCCCGCGGGAGGAAACTGCATCAACACGTCGAAATGCTTTTGAAGATTTTCATCCGACCACGGATCTTCGCTCTTCGGGAACGACCACTCATACGGAAACAACGCGCTGTCCCTGTGGCCGTCCGCATACGTCACGCGCACCTGCATCTTTTCGTACGCCGTTCCATCCACGTAACGCGTCTGCGCATACGGCAGAAACTCTACAGTGGCGCAGTCTTCGCGCGGCGTCGCAGACGTGACGGGGGTCGCCGCCGAACCCGAGCGCGTCTCGGCGACCTGTTTCCCGACGATAAAGCGTGAATGAGGGGGACGGGGCACCGGGCGCTGAGCCACGAGGCGTGGCCTAAATACTGGGCGGTGCATCGGGCGCTGAACCACGACACGTGGCCTGAGTACTTGTCTCTGTAGCGTTGTCGCGACCGGCGATGGGGATGGCGCGGGAGTCAAAGTTGGCGCCGGTGTGCTGGGCGGCGTGGCTCGCTGCGCTGCTTTCACGGCGACGAATCGCTTCGAACGCGGCGCCGACTGGACAATTCGTGGGCTCGCGCGCGCGGCCGGCACGGTATGCGACGATCTCGCTGGCGCCGACATCGCCGGTGCCGAAGTATACGGTGGAATGGAAGCCGGCTGTACAGAGCTTGATATCAAGGCGACTTGGGATTGCCGAGAATCGCGGCCGGGCGGGTTATGAAGGAGCAATGCGACGATCACCGTCGTCACGGCGAGCGTAAGACCGACTGCAAGCGCGATCGCCCCAACACCCCACGCCGCGCGCCGCGCCGACGCTTCGCCGGGTTCGACTTCGAACGGACGGTATCGCATCGTCGTTTGCGTACCACGAAAGCACGAGCAATGATTGGCATATCCGCGCCAAGATTCAAACCGATGCGGCTTCTCGCACTGGCCGCAGAAGACGACGCGATCGCCAACGGCGAAGTCGCCTCCCGTAACGGGGTCGGCGCGTGTGCGCCGGTTCCGTGAAAGGATGTCAAGTTTCTCCGCGTCGAGTGTGTAGATGTCATGAGGTTCCATGCGATCCGCGAGTCTCATGAACGCTCGCTATGCGTCCTGACCGAACTGTCGGCGCTGCTCAAGATAGTGATCGATTTCGCCGAGACGGAGCCCTATCTTCTCGAGCGAGACGAAACCGCCCCAACCGCGGCCGCACCGCACCGCTCCACTCGAACTAGAGCGGACCGGGAAGCTGACCTCGGCGATCGACACATCGAACCGAATAATCGCGATGAAGTCAGCGAACCCGCAGACCGGATGAACGCGCTGGAGGGCGTCGCTGAGCCGGGTCCAGGTCTCATCGTCGTAGTTCCTTGTACGTGCGCGGAGAATCGTTAACACGGCAGTCAGCTCGCGCTGCAGCCGATCGCGCAGAAAACTCGGCACATAATATGGATAGATCCGGCGCAGCAGCCAGGGCATGACCTTGTTCCTAAACTTTGTCGCCGGAATTCCACTCGCCGTCGTCACGTCCACTCCCAATCCGACCAACTTTTAGCGCGGTAGTGCGGGGCAGCCTTTTAGCGTTGGCTCGTACCAAACGAGGTTCGCGCCCGCACTGGTAAAGAATAGCTCCCAGAAGTGCTCGATGTTGACGAGCCGTTTCTGATCGGCCCACTGGTGATCACCTGCTGTAATCCCGGCCATGCATACGTCGACTCCCGATAGCTGCGGCATCGTCCCGAGCTGCTGGAGATGCTCGACGATGTGCTTTGCTGTCGCCTCGTTAAGATCAAGATGATAGTCTGCCATGTTGATGACCGAGCTCTGCTCGAAGCCGGACGAAAGGATCACGAGGATCTTCTTGGACGACCCTTTGTCACCGCCGAATCGTTTGGCCGCTGAGCCAATCGCTGCAATGATCTCGGTGCGGTCGCTGCCAGCGCGATTGGCATCGAGGACTGCGAGTGCTTTCTTGACGTCAGCTTGCCCTTTCTTTTTCGCGAGATCTTGTTGATAGAAGTTCGTCCCAACGAAGGAGTACGCCGGCAACGCCTCGTCGTAGAGTGCCTGCAGTGCAAAGGAACGTTCGCTGATCGGCGAGACGACGATGTGCCAGCCCGGTTGGATTCCGGTATTTGCGAGTTGCAGGAAAGCGTCGCGCTCGAGGGGCCACGCGTTCCCGCGCGCCTGATGATGATTGCTTGCAAGCACCTCAACGTGTGTCTCGCCTGAGCATCCAGCCAGCAATCCGGCGCTCCCGGCGACAAGAAGGAGGGCGATTGCGACATGCAGTGGACTCGGTGCGCTCACGGCGAACCGCCGCGGCTCATGCCGGAAGCGGTCGCCGCAGCGGGCGGAGTGGTCTCCGGCGCTACTGCTGGCGGGGGCCATTCGGCGGCGGGTATCTTGATCTGCGGATCATCGAATTCAAGCGGTTCGTTCCGCCAGCCAAAATGAAAGCCTCGATAGTAGGCATCGATTATCTCGAGTGTCCGCCACTTCCTCTCTTCCATACGAGCGTTCAGCTTCTCGGCAGCAATCCTGCCGCCGGCAAAGGTCGCGTCGCACAGATGCTGTGCGGCGCTCTCTCTCGCGCGCGCCAGCTCCAGCGCGGTCGGGTATCGGAGTTGTGCCCCAAGAATTACCGAGGTGAACACAAGCAAAAACGGGATACCGAAAGCCGCGATCGCGCTAATTGTGTCTACGTTGCTTACCTGGGCCTGCGAAAGAAGATATGCGAACCGCGTTGCGCCGAGGATCAGGCTCTGCCCGACGCAGCCGATTCCTGTCGCGATCGCAATGGGGCGATTCCCGTTCTTAATCGCCTGCCCGCAGAAATGACCAAGAACGACGCCAATACCACCCAGCATGAGCACGAGTGGTACGAGCAAGATCGTCGGCAATGCGAACAGTTCGAATGCAAAGTATGTAAAGACGATATCGCCAACGCCGATGATGGCCTGCAATGTGTAATAGGTTTTTTCAGAAAAGGGAGAACGCGACGACACACTCGTTTCGAAAATTCCGTTCGAACGGTCACGCTTGGCCTGATCTTCGATACGCACCAGCGCCTCCGCGGCATCTTTATGCTCCCGCAACGCAACCGTGTAGCCTAGATACCTCTTCCGCGTCTCCTCATGATACTTGATCATCTTCTTGCGGCACCATCTCACGACGCTATGTTGGAAGCCGTCGACCTTGCTCGTAACCGCGTGCTCCGCAGATCGAAGCTGATGGCTTGAGAGAAAGAACCCGTCACGGTAACCAATGATCTGTTCGTACAGCGTGCGTAAGGCGCGCCGCGTTGGCGGAAAGATCAGGAGCAATGCGATCGCGACAACCATTGCGATCAGCAGCCCGCGATACGGTTCTAGCGCAGGCGGGAGCGGTGGCATCAAGGAAGCCTTTCACACCCAAGGGCGTCGAGAAGGTTGGGGGGCTCTAGATTAAAGTACGGCTTGCTTAATCCCTCCTGCAAGACGGTCTTTTCAATGCTGGGCCGCGGTGGGTATAGCCAGGCTTCCGGGGAAACCGGGCCCGCGATGCTCATCAACGCCGTGACGTACACCTTTCCTGTGGCCGAGGCCGACGAGGCGGAGCGGCTCTTCAGGGAGCTGCGCGCGGCCTCGCTCGGCGAGGCTGGGTGTCTAGGCTACGAGGTCTGCCGCGGAGATGGGGATGCCGCCGGGACGTTCGTGCTTTACGAGAAGTGGCGCGACAAGGCGGCGCTCGACGAGCACTACGAGCAGGTTCACTTCGTGCGGCTCGCGCTCAACGGGCTGCGTCCGCTGGCGACCAGCCGCACGGCCGTTCGAGGGACGCCGGTCGAGTAGTGCGGGTCTGCGTCTACTGCGGGTCGTCGCCCGGGGACGACGGGCGCTACGCGGCGATCGCGCGCGCGTTCGGCGCGGCGCTGGCGCGCGCCGGGATCGGCGTGGTGTACGGCGGCGGGCGCGTCGGGCTGATGGGCGCGCTCGCCGACGCGGCGCTCGAAGCGGACGGCGACGTGGTCGGGATCATCCCGCGGTTCTTGCAAGAGCGCGAGATCGCGCACGGCGGCGTCGACTTGCGCGTCGTCGAGTCGATGCACGAGCGCAAGCAGCTCATGTCGGAGCTCGCCGACGCGTTCGTCGCGCTGCCCGGCGGCTTCGGCACGTTCGAAGAGTTCTTCGAGATCGTCACCTGGGTGCAGCTACGGCTGATCGACGCGCCGTGCATCGTCGCCAACGTCGACGGGTACTACGACGCGCTGCTCGCGCTGATCGACGGCGCGCACGCCAAAGGCTTCATCAGCGCGAAGAACCGCGCGATCGTCGAGTCGTTCGACAGCCTGGACGAGGTGATCGCCAGGCTGATCCGCGAAGCTCCGGCGACGCGAACGGCCGCAAGGGAAGATGTGACATGACGACTGCGACGACGCACGGCGCGGCCTATGCCGGCGAGCTGCGGATGGTGATCGGCGGAGAGCCGGTCGGCCCGGACGCGCGGCGCACGCTCGCCGTGCACGATCCGGCGAGCGGCGAGGAGATCGGCCGGCTTCCGATTGCCACCACGGAAGATCTCGAGCGCGCGCTCGAATCCGCGCAGCGCGGTTTTGCGCGCTGGCGCGCGACCTCGCCCTACGACCGCGCGAACGTGCTGCGCACCGCGGCGCGGCTGATCCGCGAGCGCGTCGACCCGATCGCGCGCATCCTCACGCTCGAGCAAGGAAAACCGCTTAGCGAGTCGCGGCTCGAAATTCTCGCCACCGCCGACATCCTCGAGTGGAGCGGCGAAGAAGGCCGGCGCGCGTACGGGCGCGTCGTGCCGGGCCGCTCGCCGGCGGTGCGGCAGTTGGTGATGCGCGAACCGGTCGGCCCGGTCGCGGCGTTCACGCCCTGGAACTTCCCCGCGATCACGCCGGGGCGCAAGCTCGCGGGCGCGCTCGGCGCCGGCTGCTCGATCATCATCAAGCCGTCCGAAGAAACCCCCGCGACGGCGCTGGCGCTCTACGACGCGCTGCGCGACGCGGGCTTGCCCGACGACGTCGTGAACGTGGTGTACGGGGACCCGCCGCACATCTCCGAGACGCTGATCGCCTCGCCGGTGATCCGCAAGATCTCGTTCACCGGCTCGACCGCGGTCGGCAAGCACCTTGCGCGGCTCGCCGCGGACGGGCTCAAGCGCGCGACGCTCGAGCTCGGCGGACACGCGCCGGTGATCGTCAGCGACAAAGCCGACCTCGGAAAAGCCGTCGGGATGTCCGTCTCGGCGAAATTCCGCAACGCCGGACAAGTCTGCGTCTCGCCGACGCGGTTCTTCGTGCAGGAGAACGTCGTCGCGAAGTTCACCGAAGCGTTCGCCGCGAAGGGAGCCTCGCTGCGCATCGGGCACGGGCTCGAAGACACGACGCAGATGGGCTCGCTGGCGAACGCGCGCCGGCGCGACGCGATGGTCTCGCTGGTCGAAGACACGACGCGGCGCGGCGGCCGCGTGCACATCGGCGGCTCGCCGCTCGACTCCCCCGGATTCTTCTTTCCGCCGACCGTCTTCACCGACGTTCCCGCCGACGCGCGCGTGCTCAACGAAGAACCGTTCGGGCCGATCGCGGTGATCACGCCGTACCGCGAGCTCTCCGACGCGATCGCGCAGGCGAACGCGCTGCCCTACGGGCTCGCGGCGTACGCGTTCACGCAGGACGTCGGCGAGTCGATCCGGCTCGGCAACGAGATCGAAGCCGGGATGATCGGGATCAACCACTTCGGGATCGCCTTCGCCGAGCTGCCGTTCGGCGGAATCAAAGACTCCGGCTATGGAAGCGAAGGCGGCACCGAAGGGCTCGACGGTTACCTGCTCACGAAGACCGTCACGACCAGCTGAGACGCGGCGCGGGTACACGGGCCGCGATGAATGCGCGCCCGGTATCAGCGGCCGTCATCGCAATGAAAAAGTCGCCTTTTCAGGCGGCTTTTTCGTTTGGGGCTACGCTGCACACTACGCCGGCTCGCGTGTCCTCAAATAACCTTCGTCGTAGGCGCGCGCCACGAGATGAGCGCGTGAACGAGCGAGCATTTTCATGTAGAGCGACCTGATATGGAATTCGACGGTCGCCGTGCTGCGGCCGATGCGAGAAGCAATTTCCTTGCTCTGCAAGCCTTCGGCCAGGCCTTCCAAAACGGAAAACTCGATCTTGGTGAGAACGTTGTGCACGCGCGATCCTATCTTTCCCGGCTAAGGTAAGCAACGCCTGGCTGGTTCACGCCAGCGTCAAGAGACTTCAGTCAAAACAAAAGATGCTCCTCCACCGCGTGCGGCACTCAGCGCTTAGCAGGGCGTCCATAAAGAGAAACTTGTGCTTGCCTTCCCTGCTGACCGGTGATCGTTGCAATTAGACATTGACGGGTCCTTGCGCGATCTGTCGCCGAGTTCAGCACGGCGATAAGCAAGCGACTCTCGCTGTCCGTTTTCCGCCCATCGCGCGGAACGCACACTGATCGTGACCGAACGTTTCAGCTATCGGTTTTGCGAGTACCCGCACTGCAAGTGCCGATGGTATTATTCGTCACGCAGCGGCGCTGCAGGTCCGGGGTGCTTGGAGGGACAGCTGTCTTGCTGTGCGCTAGGCTACCGCGTCGCGGAACCTTTTGGTCGTACAGCGCCGCTGTGTTTCCCTCCGCCACGGTGACCCGTGTGCGGCCAAAAAACGAAAGGCGAATGGTTAGTGCAACGGATTCTTTCGCTTCAGAAGCTCAGCCAGAACGCGGCGCCGCAAATTGCTGTGGCCGTTGCGAGCGCGACCAGCAGCACGAGCTACTGCTGCAACAGCAAGGGACAGAACGCCGGACTGTAAACGGTGCGGCTCGCCTGTAGTCTGGGGTCTAGAAAGGGGGTGTTTGCATAATGCAACGGATTCTCTCGCTTCAAAAACTCAGCCAGAACAACGTCCCGGGACTCGTGATCGCGGTCGCGAGTACGACCAGTAGTACGAGCTACTGCTGCAATTCCAAGGGACAAAACGCGGGACTCTGAGCCTGCGATAGCCTCAAATTCAAGCCGAAAGGGGGTGTACGTACGATGAATCGGATTCTTTCGCTTCAGAAGCTTCAAGGTATCAAGACTACCATTATGAACACGGCCGTAAGCTGCAGCAGCAGCAACGATCATTGCTGCAACAGCCGGGGCCAGAACGCCGGACTCTAGATCTTCCCGTCTTAATCGGATTGGGGGAGCAAGGCGACGGTTTTGCTCCCCCGGGCCCGTTCCCGCGACCCGTTAAGGACCGAGCGCATTGAGAGACCTCCGCCATATCGCCAAATTTTTCTACCTGTTAGCAGACAATCGGTTTTACATACCCTTTGAACGGGCGTACAGGCCGTCCGAAGAGTACATGGCGATCGTACGTGATGTCGTCGCGCAGAGCCCCGGCGAATGGTCGGCGGAGCCTAACGGTTTCTGGTTTCACGTCCATCCGAAAGGTCGCACGTTGCCGACGCAAGGATGGAAGATCCATGTGTCTGCGACCGTCTCGAACAGCGAGTCGATTCTGCGCCGGGTTGCGCCGGTCCTCATCGATGCCGGTGTGGCATTCAAGTGTTCCGTCGACCGAAACGTGTTGTCGCTGATGGGTTCCAAGGGCTGGAATCGCGGTGGGTCCGGAAAGTTCATGACGATCTATCCGACGGACCTCGATTCGTTCACAGGGATTATCGAAAAGCTGTACGTCCGCTTGCGCAGCGAACGGGGCCCGTACGTGCTATCCGACAAGCGCTACAAAGATTGCCGCGTGTTGTATTACCGCTATGGAGGAATTCAGGCCAACGCGGTCACTGAGATCACGGGACTGCGCAGCATGGTGATCTTTGCTCCGGACGGCAAGCCGGTCGCGGACCAGAGAAATGCGTATTTTTCGCCTCCTGAGTGGACCGCGGATCCGTTTCCTGATGCATCGATCACCGACGACGAGACGGTCGAGCTCAAGAATGGCCGCTATCTCGTGAAGGAAGCGTTCACGTTTTCGAATACGGGCGGCGTGTATCTCGCGCTCGACCGAGAATCGGGAGCCGAAGTCGTCGTCAAGGAAGCTCGAGCCGACACCGCGGTGGACCGCTACGGCGTCGATGCAGTCGGCAGGCTGAAGAAGGAATACGCGATCCTTGAAGCCCTTGCCGACACCGGCATCGCTCCAAAACCGGTGGATGCATTCGACGAATGGGAGCACTCCTTCGTCGTCGAGGAGTACATCAAGGGCTCGGACATCCGCGAAATAATGCTCACGCAAAGCCCGGTGCTAAAGATCCAGCCGGAGCCGGAAGACAGCCGTCGTTTCTACGACCTCTTTCTGAAGCTGTTTCGAAGCTTTCTTGGGGCGGTCGAGTGCGTGCACGCGCGCGGGATCGTCTTGGGAGACATATCCGCCGAGAATCTAAAAATCGACCCGTCGACCTATGAAGTGCGGCTAATCGACTTCGAGGGTGCGTGCAGAGTCGGTATCGACGAGCCCAGCTTGCTGTATACGCCCGGCTTCCGGAACCCCATAAGCGGGCGCGACGTGCCGTCGACGTTCAAAGACGACCTCTACGGTCTGGCGGCGATCATGCTTTACACCATGTTTCCGATCGCGGCGATGTCCTCGATTAAACCGGACCTTTATGAGTCCGTCCTTTCCGCGATCGTTGAAGATGTTGGATGGTCCAGGGGCAACGTGTTCTCCGTGATCAACGGCCTCTCGAAGGGCACGATGACCAGCGAACGCGCCATCGCGCTCCTCGAAGATCCGCCCTCGGCGTTTACGCCCGGTTTCAGGGACGACGTCGATCTCGATTGGTGCAGGGACACCGTAGGCCGCTTCGCCGGCTTTCTTTTAGCGAACATGAGACCCGAAGGACGCCTGGCCCTGTTCCCGAGCGATCCGTTCGGTTATCAGACGAACCCGCTGGGACTTGGATTCGGAGCCTGCGGTACGCTGTACGCTTTGAACAAATGTGGATTCGAGGCACCGCAGACCGCGCTTGATTGGCTGGAGCGCCAACTGGATCGCCTGCCAGGCGGTTTGGCGCCGGGACTTCTTACCGGAACGTCCGGTATGGCGTGGTGCCTGTGGGAGCTCGGAATGCGCGACCACGCGATCGCAATGCTGGAGAACGCGAATCAGAGCCCGTTGCTCGAGCGCAATCACTCGATGCTCTATGGCGCTTCAGGGGTCGGGATGACCAACCTCTTTCTGTACTCGCGGACAGGCGACCACAAGTACCTTGCGAAGGCCAATGAGATCGCGGATTTCCTGTTGGCGGGCTCGCAAGAGAGCGAACGCGGAATCCATTGGGTTCACGAGGACAAGACGTGGCTCGGCTATGGATACGGTCAGAGCGGGGTAGCGCTCTTTTTCCTGCGGCTTCAGCAGTTGGGCGGAAGAGCGGACATCCTCGAAGCGGGACAATCGGCGTTATCGTTCGATCTGTCGCATGCCGTCGACCACGACAAGGACGCGAAATCGTTCTTTGCTTTGCCGGACGGCGTCACGCTCGAGCCGTATATCGAAGAGGGCAGCGCAGGGATCGCGAAGGTCGCGATCCGGTACGGGATGCTGGACGAAATTGAGCCGATCCTGCGAGACGCCTGGCGTAAGTACGCCGTGTTCCCGGGATTGATCTTCGGCTTGGGCGGGTTTGTCGACGTGTTTACCGACGCCTTCAACGCCTCGGGCGATCGCAAGTTCGTCGAGATGAGCCGCCGCCCGCTGGCGGGGATTCGGGATCTCTATTTGATCGACTATCCGGAGGGGGCAGCGTTGCCCGGGGACGGTCTGTTCCGGGTCACGTGCGACTACGCCACGGGCGTCGCCGGAACGATGCGCGCGATCCATCGCCTCGTCCACCTTGATGAAAGCGACTTCACGCTCGATCACGCAGCTGAGGCGGCATCGCTTGCAAACCGAGCGGTGCTTGCAATGACGTGAACGCGATCGAAGACCTGCCGACGGAAGACTGCGCGCCGCCGGCGAGCTCGGCGGGCGTGTTCACATTGCTGCGCGGCTTTCGTCTGGAATACGCCGCGACGGTTGTGGCGTCTGCGTTCTTACGCGGATCCGAGGGCGTCGTACACCCGCTGCTGGTGAAGTCGATCTTCGACCAGGCTGTGGTGCACGGGAACTTTGGCAAGTTCGTCATGTTTGCGCTGGCGTACTTGGTCTTCGGCCTCGCGATCAACGCACTTGGGACCGTGGCGAGCCTGTGGAACGCTGCGCTCGAAAACCGAATCGCCAGAGCGGTCGGCCAACGACTGCTCGCGGCCTTCTACGAGAAACCGTATGCGGCCGTGCTGCGCCATGGTCCGGGCTACTTCGTGTCGCGCATTCACGGCGACGTACAAGAAGGGCTGATTCCATACCTCCAGGCGATTCAAGAGATGGTGTGTCAGGTTGTCCTGTTCGGCGCCATGACGATCGTCTTGTTCTATCTGTCCTGGCAGGCAACGGCGATTCTCGCCGCGCTCGTACCGATTGCGGCCGTCGCAAGCGTCATCCTAGGCAAAAAGATCCAAGCGCTGACGACGCAGGAGCGCGAGCAAGAAGGCGCGGTGATATCGTTCTTGACGAAGGCGCTCAGCGCTTCGCGCATCGTCGTCGGCTTCGGGCTCTCTTCGGCGACCGCACGGCTCTTCGTTCGGTGCTACGAAGAGTTGCTCTCGACCGGCTTTCGGAGCTACCGGGTCGCTCGGACGTTTCAGGCGCTCAACAGCGCAACGATGAACGTGTCGGACTTTCTCTCGATGTTCGTCGGCGCCTCGCTCGTGATCAAAGGCACCATCACGTTCGGCACTTACCTTGCCTTCGTGAACACTTTTTGGCGAACCGTGACTACGTTGATGCAGCTCATGGGCAGCACCACAACGCTTTCCAGACTCGGTACCATGGCGCGACGGGTCGCCGCGTTCGCGGCGTCGTCGCCGATGCCGGCTCGCGCGATCGGGAGCACGACGACGGCCGCCGGTGTGGCGTTCTCGTACGGCGGCGAGCCGGTCCTGGACGATCTCTCATTGCACGTGGCAAATGGAGAGAAAGTCCTCATCGTAGGCCCGAACGGCTCGGGGAAAACGACCTTCGCGAACGTCCTTTCCGGCCACTTGAGGCCGACGAATGGAACCGTGCTGCTTCCGGAAAGGATAAGCGCGATCACCCTGCCGCTCTGTTTTCCGCCGCTGTTCGTGCGAGATTTCGTAGACGATGCCGAGATGTTGGCCGCGTTCGACCTGCTGCGGGAAGCTGATACGTATGCGGATGAGCTCTCGTCCGGCCAGCAGCAGAAGCTAGCTCTCGCACTAGCGCTTTCGCGCGAAGCCGACCTATATCTCATCGACGAGCCGCTCGCGAATCTGGATCCCGGTACCAGAGCGATCGCGATGAAGCTGCTTATCGAGAAAACCAAAGGAAAGTCTCTCGTCGTCATCATGCACGGGTTCGAGGAGTATCATGCGCTGTTCGACCGCGTCCTCGACATCGGCGATCTGAGAGGTGCGGGACGTCAACTCGCGGAGGTTACTCCCGCGTAACGGGACCGCAGCACGATGAAAGACCTACGATGAGGATTCCCACAACGAATACGATCAAGATTTTCTGCGTCTGCCTATTCGCGGGGTTGAGCGCCATGCCGCAGGGAGCGTTCGCTGAGCAGTCGGAGGCGTCGATCACTGTACCGTTCTTGAAAAGCGTGCCGTCGGCGAATGATGCCGATTCTGGGTGGAAGGACGCTTCGAGCGTTACCCTAGGCATGGACTTCAATCGGCGCAGCGCGGCCACCGAAGTGACGAAGGTCTTTATCGGTCAGGAAAATGATCATCTCGACATCATGTTCATCGCGGCGCAGAAGGAGCCGATCGCCGAGACGCAGCTGACGAACGGATCGGGCGTCACGAGCGACGACTACGTCGAAGTCGAGCTGGCTCCGCAGGGGACGAAGGGCTTCGAGTACACGTTCGTCGCCAATCCGAAGGGTGCGCAGTTTCAGACGTCGACCGAAAATTCCGCCTATGCGCCCCAGTGGAGTGCCACCGGAACGAAAACGGCGACAGGGTACGCCGTGACGATGCGGATTCCGCTGCAGATCATGCGCGGCGGCGGAGCTATGACCTGGCGCGTTCAATTTGCGCGTTATACGCAGGCGACGAACGAATTGTCGGTGTGGGCGTATTCGCCTCGCGCCTCACAGGTCGCCGATGCGACCTTCTTCGGCTCGCTTGGCGGCCTCGGAATCCGTCAGACCGCGTCGACTCGTCCGAAGGCGCGCATTCAGCCCTACTCGCTCGCCGAATTCGGTTCCTCGACGGGTGCGAGGATGGGGCTCGACGCCTCGATTCCGATTTCCCCGACAGCATCCTTCGTAACGTCCCTGCACCCGGACTATTCGAACGTCGAGGTGGATCAACAAACGATCGCGCCCACGGCCTTTCCCCGGCAGTATAGCGAGGTTCGGCCGTTCTTCACGCAGGTCGGATCGTCGTTCAACAGTTGGTTCAGCTGCGGCAACTGTCCGATACCGCTGTATACGCCCGCGATCCCCAGATTCTCGCAAGGATACGCGGTGGAAGGGACCCAGGGCCCCCTCACGTTTGCGGCATATGACGCGCTCGGTAAGGGGCGCAGCGATGAAGCGGAGACTCTTGCCTATTCCTTTTCGAACGCCGGACACGCCGTCTTGCTCGCCGCGCAGGGGGTAGGCGTCGCGACACCCAGCTCGGTCGACCACACGACGACGCTCGACGCCGGCTACCTGAATCAGACCTCGCACTTCGGCGCGTACGCCAATACCGGCCAGGACCGCGGAACCTACGTGACGAGTCCGCAGTTGGGGAATTACTTCGAAGGCGGCTCGTTCTACGCGGGTGCGACGTTGCAGTACGGTCTCACCTATCAGAAGGTCGGGGCGCAGTTCAATCCGCAAGATGGTTACGTTCAGCAGCCGGACGTCGCGGGGTATGAGGCCTACGCAAGAAAGATCTTCAACTTCTCGTCGAAATCGGCGATCGAGGACATCTTCCTCCTCGATGCCTACACCAGACAGTGGAACGGTCAAGGCCGGCTCGCTTTGGCGACAAACTATGGTCAGGTGAACGTCGACCTCAAGAATCTCTTTACGGTCGGCGTGTCGCTGAACCATCAGGGCGTGCTCACGTCCGAAGGTCGGCTCTTGCCGTTCGACTCCAACGGCTTCCTGATCGGTTATCGTCTCGGAAAGAATCAAGCCAATGGAAGCAGCACGACGACGAGCGCGCCGACATACGTGCAGTACAGCGGCGGGCCGTATTATGACGGAAAACTCGACTCGTGGGTGTACCACTCCACCGTGCGGCTCTCGAAGCGCCTCTCCATTGCGCTCGAAACGGACGAGGACCGCTATGAGGCGACCGTTCGCGGCGAAAGCACCACGACGCAGTGGCTCGAGCGCGCGAGCCTCGACTGGCAGGTCAGCCGCTACGCCCGGTTCGATATCGGAGCGCGGCGCATCGTGGGGCCGAACCTGCCCAATTCGTTTCAACCGCTGGCGCTTTCGTCTCCGAGCATCTGCAGCGGAAATCCGTACTATCCCGGCTGCTTCGTCAAAGCTGGAAATCTCTCTCTGGCATTTCATTTCTTGGCATTCAAAAATGAGTTTTACGCCGTCTACGGCGACCCGAATGCGCTCACGACGAGTCCGGCGTTCTACCTCAAGTGGATCCGATACATAGGGGCCGAGAAGGGCACCTGACTGCCGGGGCTCGGTGGCATGGGGCGGCCGAGCCCCGGGCTCCGGTCCTCCTTGCGGAAAGACCCTATGGTATGTTAGGGTTAAGGCATGCCACAGGCAAACGCCCCTAACGCTCGGCCGGCGCAAATCTCCGTCACGGATGACGACAGGACCGCGTTCGATGCGATTCAGCGCCGTGCCGGCCAGTATGACGTCCGGGTCACCGGCCCAACCATCATCTTTCGCGCAGGGCTCTCGTGGCTCGGCTCGCTTGATGATGACGCGCTTGTCGCCGTCCTCGAATCGTTCTCGGAGAAACTGACGCCCGCCATGATTCAAGAGCGCTTTGCCCTATGGTGCAGTCAGGTGAACAGTCGTATTTGCCGCACTGAAGTCGTACTCCAAAAGGCATGGAGCGTCCATAGCTTTTTCGACGACCGCACGCCGCTCGCACAACGCTGGAATGCCGACGTCGGCAGCTTTAACCATGAGGGGCGGTTCGCGAACCTTTCAGCCATGCAGGACGGGCGGGTCCTCATCTCCGGAATTGAAGCAAAACTGACACCGGCTGAGCCCGGTCAGCCGTTACCACGCGCAACGCAGCTGTTTCCGGGCGGCCTCGCAACATTGCTCACCATGAATGAGGATGGCGCCGATCTCGCCGCGCGCGCGATCGTGGCGTGGCTGATGCGCGACGACGACGCGACGGAATCCGTGCGTGCCGATGTTCGTCGGCACGTGGCGCAGCCGCTGACGCCGGCCTTCAGCTCGCGCCGAAGCAACTTGTAACGACAGCGCTACAGCGCGATCTCGACCGCGTTCAGCGGCGTCGCGGTGCCGCCGACCAGCACGCGATCCGGGCGGACGCGCACGATGAGCTTGCTCGGCGACGGCTGCGGCATCAAGGCGCCTTGCAGGAAGCGGTACGACGCGGTCTCGTGATCGCGCGCGAGATATCCGCCGAGCAGCCCGGCCGCCATCCCCGTCGCCGCTTCTTCGAGGATGCCGATGCGCGGCGCGAACATGCGGATCGTCGCGTCGAACTGCGCGTGATCGCCGGCGTAGACGTAGAGCCCGATCGCGTCGGGCGCTTCGGTGATCGCTTCGATCGCTCCGCGGTCGGGCACCGCGGCGGCGAGCGCCTCCGGCGTCAGCTCGACCAGCACGAAGCGCACGCCGTTGTCGGCCAGCACCGGCTCCAGCGCGATCGACTCCGGGCCGAGGCCGAGCGCGAACGCGATCTCCGCCGCATGCGGAAACGGCGCCAGCTTCGGGCGCGGCTGCTCCATGAAGATGCGCTCGCCTTCGACCGAGATCGCGCGGTCGCCGAGGACGGTGCGCTTCACCGCGGCCGGGCCGTGCAGCGCGCCGCGCCGCGCGAGCAGCGAGAACGCCGCGACGGTCGCGTGGCCGCAGTCGGGAACCTGTTTGCTCGGCGAGTAGAACGCGGTCTCGAACGCGCCGTCGCTCGCGACGGTGACGAACGCCGTCTCCGGCGCGCCGACCTCGGCCGCGATGCGCCCCCGCTCCGCCGGCGCGATGCCGCTCGCGTCGAGAACGACGCCGGCCGGGTTTCCGCCGCCCCCGTCCTTGGTGAACGCGGCGACGAGCTCGACGGTGACGGACCGCGGGAGGACTTCGGTGCTCATGCCGTCATCGAACCGCATCGCGCGGGCGCGCACAAGAGCCGCTCCGTGCGAGGGGAACGGGGCCACTTTCGCAGCGCAACTCGGCGCCGCGTGCGCGTGTCCTACGACGGCGCCGTGTTGTTGTCGTGCTGAGCGTAGGTGCGCGGGTTGAAGTACCAGTCGGGCAGCGACTTCGGAAATGTGATGTCGCGGAACTGATAGTCCACTTCCTTGCCGTCGTCGTTATAGCCGCCGCCGACGACGCCGTGCAGGTCGGTCACGACCGGGATCCCTTGCACCATCCCCATCGTGATCGTGAACGTCACCGGATAGACCGGTCCCTTGTCGATGAACAGCTTGTCGGTCGCGATCAGCTTGTGCAGCTCGTACGTCTTGCGGTCGCAGTAGATCTCGCGCAGCCGGTTGCGCTCGACATCGCGGATCGGGTAGATGTGCAGGTGCAGCTCGTCGCCCTCGACATCGAGCGACTCGACTTTGTAGTCCGACTCGATGAGCGTGCGCACGCCGCCGATCACCGGCAGCGGCGTGTAGTTCGGCTCGGGCGTCGGGACTTCCGAGACGGGGTGCGGGCGCGCCGGCGCCGGCTCGAAGACGTCGGCGGTCGGCGGCCCGGGATCGCGCGCCTCGTTGAACGCGGGCCGGTCGAAGACCATATCGCCGCGCGCCTCGTCGCGGAAGACCATCCGCGTGAGCGCCGCGCGGTCCGAGTTGCGCACCCAGATGTGCTTGGTGTAGCTGTTGGCAAAATCGGGATACCCGTTCGTCGCCTTCTGCGAGCGCACGAGCGTGTACGTCTCGTACGGCGGCGGCGGGCGGTGCGAGCGGAACTGCGCGCGGATCAAGCCGAGGACGCGCTGCGGCGAGGGGGTCGGTGCAGCGGTCGGCGTCGGTGCCGCAACGGCCGCGGCAAGCATCACGAGAGCCAGCATGGTGATTCGGTACGGCGCGCGCCGGGCTTCGGCCCTCCGGCTTCGCTCGGCAAGCGCGGCATTTCCAAGCCAACCCTAAGAAAATGAGACGGCGGTGAAGGGCGGCCGCGCTCGCGTTGCATAGTTGCTAGGCCATGAAGGCATCCCTGGCCGTTTCGGCCGCGGCCCTGACGGCGCTTGCGATGCTCCCCGCTGCGGCCGCAGCGCCGCGGCCGACGACGCCCGAAGACATCGCGCGGATCGCGTACGTCAGCACCGCGGCGATCTCGCACCGCGGCGACCGCGTCGCCTTCGTGGTGACCAAGCTCGACCCGGCGCGCAACCGCTACGTGCGCAACGTCTGGGTCGTGCGCAGCGACGGCACGGGATTGCGGCAGCTCACGCGCGGCGACGGCGACAGCGATCCGCAGTGGTCGCCGGACGATCGCACGATCGCATTCGCCGGCGCGCGCGGCGGGCCGTCGCAGATCTACGCGATCGCGCTCGACGGCGGCGAAGCGCGCAAGCTCACCGCCGAAGCGAAAGGCGCCTTCGGCCCGCGCTGGTCGCACGCCGGCACGCGCATCCTCTACGGCGCGACGTTCGAGGATCCCAAGCCGAAGACGCACCTCGACGAGGCCGCCGCGGGCCAGAAGCTCGACGAGAAGCACCAGCTCAGCGACGTGCGCACGACCGACCGGCTCGACTTCGAGGTCAACGGACAAGGCGAGACGTTCACGCAGCACACGCACTTGCTGACGATCCGGCCCGACGGTTCCGGACGCCGGATGATCACGCCCGTCTCGCCGTGGTCGGAAGGCTCCGCCGTGTGGTCGTACGACGACCGCAGCATCGCGTTCGTCTCGCTGCGGCGCCCGGTCGATCCCGACCGGCTCGACAGCGACGTCTACGTCGTCGCTTCGAACGGCGGCGCGCTGCGGCGCGTCCCGGCGAAGCACCGCAACAGCGGCGCGCCGGCGTGGTCGCACGACTCGCGCTCGCTGTACATAACGATGGCGTCGCGACCGGATCCGGCGGGGTTCACCGGGATCGACGTGGTCGGCGCCGGCGGCGGCGAACGCACGATCGTCCCGGAGAACACGGTGGTGCTCGGCGACGCGATGCTGACCGACACGAAGGAAGGCGGGGCCGGCTGCGGCCCGCTCCCCGAGCCGCACGACCGCTGGTTTCTCTCCGACGTCACGGTACAAGGCGCGACGGCGCTCAAACGCTTCGACACCGCCAGCGGCCGGGCGAGCGACGTCGTCGCACGCGGCGACGAGATCGCCGACTGCACCGCGAACGACGCGCTCACCAAGATCGCGTACGTCGCCTCCGACACGACCCACCCCGCCGAAGTCTACCTGTACGACGCGGCGCGCAACGCCTCGCGCAAGCTGACGAGCCTCAACGCGGACTATCTCGCGAGCACGCGGATCGCGCCGGCGCAGAGCTTCACCGTGCGCGACGAGCAGGGCTTTCCGGTGCAGGCGTGGTTTCTGCCGGCGAACGTTCCGCGCGGAACGCGCGCGCCGACGCTGCTAGAGATCCACGGCGGACCCTCGTCGCTGTTCGGCAACTCGTTCTTTCACGAGATCCAGCTGCTGGCGGGACGCGGCTACAACGTCGTCTACGCCAACCCGCGCGGGAGCCTCGGCTACGGCTACCCCTTCTCGAAAGCGCTGGCGAAGAGCTGGGGCGACCCGATGTTCCGCGACGAGATGGCGGTGATCGACGCGGTCGCGAAGCGCTCCGATGTCGACCCGCACCGGTTCGGCGTGCTCGGCGGAAGCTACGGCGGCTACGCGACGCTGTGGATGATCTCGCACACGCATCGCTTCAAGGCGGCGCTGGCCGAGCGCGTCGTCAGCGACATGACGTCCGCGTTCCTGGCGTGCGACGAGTGCAGCAACACCAGCGCGACGTACGGGTTCGGCAACGCCTGGGAAAACCAGGACGCCTACTGGCGAATGTCGCCCATCTCCTCGATTGCCGACGTGACGACCCCGCTGTTGCTGCTGCACAGCAGCGAGGACACGCGCACGCCGCTGGTCGACTCCGACTCCTGGTTCACGCTGGCGAAGTCGCTCGGCGAGAAGATCACCTACGTCCAGGTGCCGCGCGAGAACCACGATCTCAACCGCACCGGCGAGCCGGTCCACCGGATCGAACGCCTCCACCTGATCCAAGACTGGTTCGCGAAAGAGCTGTGACGATGCGCCCGTTGCACGTATTCCCGCTCGTCGCGGCGCTGCTCACCGGAGCGCTGCCGGCGAGCGCGGCTGGGTCAAAACGCCCGGTCGCGGCCGAAGATCTTTTCAAGATCGCGTTCGTGTCGAGCGCGACCATCTCGCACGACGGCAAGCGGGTCGCCTTCGTCGTGCAGCGCGCCGACATGAAGAGCGACACGTACAAAGCCGGTCTGTGGCTTGCCGACTCGGACGGCTCGCGGGTCGTGCAGCTCACCCGCGGCGAGAACGACGCCGAGCCGGCCTGGTCGCCCGACGACCGCACGATCGTCTTCACCCGCGCGCACGAGGGGCCGGGGCAGCTCTACGCGATCGACCTGACGGGCGGCGAAGCGCGCCGGCTGACGCACCAGGAGCACGGCGCCTCGGGCGCGGTGTTCTCGCACGACGGCAAGCGGATCGCGTTCACCTCGACCGCCGTCGACCCGGCTCCGCTCGCGAACGTCGACTGGAAAGCGCTCGGGATCGCGCCGCCTGCGAAGTACAAGCACAGCGACATCCGCACGCTGCCGTGGCCGCGCTACCAGCTCAACGGCGCCGGCTTCATCTACGACAAGACGCCGCACATCTGGACGATCGACGCGGACGGGCGGAACGCCAAGCAGCTCACGTCGAGCCGCGACGGCGAGACGACGCCGTTCTGGTCGCCCGACGACAAGCAGATCCTGTACTCGGTGACGCCGCTCGCGTCGGTCGAAGGCGATCAAGGCGAGATGTGGCTGATCTCGTCGAGCGGCGGCACGCCGGCCAAGATCGCCAGCTCGCACTACGGCGTGAATCCCCAGCAGTGGTTTCACGACGGCAAGCGGATTCTGTTCGCCTATGCGTCGCGTCACGACGCCTCCTCGCTGCCCGCGGTGGCGTCGGTCAACGCCGACGGGGGCGGCGAGCGCACGCACGTCGCGGAGAACACGGTGCTGTTCGGCGACGGTGTGATCAACGACACCAAGGAGAACGGCAACGGCTGCGGCGAGCTGACGCCGGACGACGCGACGCTGATCGCGGACGTCAGCATCTCCGGCGCGACCGAGATCGACGCGTTCAGCCTCGCGAGCGGGAAGGCGACGACGCTGATCGGCGGCGGGCGCGAGATCATGGACTGCTCGCTGAGCCGCGACGCGAGGACGATCGCCTACACCGCGCTCGACGCGACGCACCTGCCCGAGATCAACGTCTTCGACCGCACCACCGGCCAGTCGCGAGGGCTGACCCATCTCAACGACACGCTGACCGATTCGCTGGCGCTCGCCGTCCCCGAGCAGCACGCCGTGTCGAACGGCCAGGGCGGAACGGTCGCGTACTGGGTGCTCAAACCGCCGAACGCGGTCGCGGGGAAGCGGTATCCGGTGATTCTCGACATCCACGGCGGCCCGCACACCGAGTTCGGCAACAGCTTCTTTCACGAGTTCCAGGTGCTCGCCGCGCGCGGTTACGTCGTCGTCTACGCGAACCCGCGCGGCAGCGTCGGCTACGGCTACGACTGGTCCGCGGCGCTCGACGGCAACTGGGGCGACGCGATGTTCGCCGACGAGACCGCGGTGATGGACGAGGTCGTCAAGCGCGCCGACGCCGATCCCGCGCGCACGTTCGTCTCGGGCGGAAGCTACGGCGGCTACGCGACGCTGTGGATGATCTCGCACACGAACCGCTTCAAAGCGGCGCTCGCCGAACGCGCGGTCAGCGATCTCTTCACCGAGACGCTCAGCGCCGACTTCGCCGCGCCGCGCGGTTTCGAGGGACCGCCGGGGACGCCGCGCTCGTGGGGCGGCGCGCTGCAAGGCTACCCGACGTACTGGCAGCAGTCACCGCTCGCGCACGTCGCCGCGGTGCACACGCCGCTGCTGCTGCTTCACGGCGACAACGACACGCGCACCCCGATCGCCGAGACGCTGCAGGAGTACGAAGCGCTGAAGATCCTGAACCGCCCGGTCGAACTGGTCGAGTTCCCCCGCGAGACGCACGACCTCAGCCGCACCGGCGAACCGATCCACCGCGTCGAGCGCCTGCACATCATCACCGACTGGTTCAACCGCCACCTCCGCTAGCGGGACGGCAATCCCGGCTCCGCGTCGAACGTCGGCGCGGAGCGAGTTATGGAGCTGGTACGGTTTTCTGCGCTGGAGCGGCATTACGGGGCGAAGGCGGTGTTCGCGGGGTTGGCGGGCGTCGTGCGCGACGGCGACCGCGTCGGGTTGGTCGGGCCGAACGGCGCCGGGAAGACGACGCTCGTCCGGCTGCTGGCGGGGATCGACGAAGCGGACGGCGGGATGATCGTGCGCGCGCGCGAGCGGCGGCTCGGCTATCTCTCGCAAGACGCGTCGGAGACCGGGCCGCTGACGCTGCGCGCGGCGTTCGACGAAGCGCTCGCGCGCGGCGCGGCGCAGGAGTGGGAGATGCGCGCGACGCTCAACCGCTTCGACTTCGCGGAGGCCGATCTGGACCGGCCGCTGCGCGAGTTCTCCGGCGGCCAGCGCACCCGCGCCATGCTCGCGCGCACGCTTCTCGAACAGCCCGACTGGCTGGTCCTCGACGAGCCGACGAACCATCTCGACCTCGACACGGTGCGCTGGCTGGAGACGTTCGTCGCGCGCGACCCGCGCGCGTTCGTCGTCGTCTCGCACGACCGCTACTTCCTCGAAACGGTCGCGACGAAGATCTGGGAGCTCGACCACGGCGAGCTTGCGACGTACGACGTGAAACCCGGCCGCGCTTACAGCATGTACGTCGCCGAGCGCGACGCGCGGCGCGAGCAGCAGCGGCGCGACTACGAAGCGGCGGCAGCCGAGCGCAAGCGCCAGCGCGCGGTGATCGACGAGCTGCGCACGCACGGCTCGCACAACTACAGCGCGGTCTGGAGCCGCGAGAAGGCGTTCGCGCGCGTCGAAGCGGTCGACGCTCCGCGCAAGGAACGGCGCAAGATCGCCGTCGCCCTGAGCGCGGCGCGGCGGGCGACGAGCGGTCCGGCCGTGGAGATCAAAGGGATCGCGAAAGCCTACGACCGCCCCTTGTTCGCGAACCTCTCGGCGACGTTCACGCGCGGTGAGCGCGTCGCGATCGTGGGGCCGAACGGCGCGGGAAAGACGACGCTGCTGCGCATCCTCTCCGGCGAGCTTGCGCCCGACAAAGGCAGCGTTCGCTACGGCACGGAATTGCGCACCGCGAGCTACTCGCAGAGCTCGGTCGACGATCTGCCGGCCGGCGCAACGGCGGCGGAAGCAGTGATGCGGATGGGCGTGACCGACGAGCAGGCGCGCGGGCTATTGGGCCGGCTGAACCTGGGCGGCGAATCCGGCGACAAGCGCGTCGAGGAGTTCTCCGGCGGCGAGCGGCGGCGGATCATGCTCGCGCGGCTGATGGCGCAGCGCGCGGACTGCCTGTTCCTGGACGAGCCGACGAACGACCTCGACATCGCCAGCCGCGAAGCGCTCGAAGACGTGCTGGCGGAATACGACGGCGCGCTGTTCGTCGTCTCGCACGACCGGTATCTGCTCAAGCGGCTCGGCGAGCGCGTCGTCGCGCTTCGCGACGGCCGCGCGCAGATCAGCACCGACGACTACGCAACGTGGGAACGCCGCCAGCACGAACCGCTCGCGCGCAACGAACCGCAGAACAACGGCGCCGCTCGTGCGGCGGCGCGCACAACGCCGCCGGAAACGGCTGCCAAAGCAGAACGCCAGTCGGCGCACGAAGCGAAGCTCGCCGCGGGACGGCGCAAGCGCGCCGTCGCCGACGCGGAGAGCCGCGTCGCGCAACTCGACCGCGAGCGCGCGGCGCTCGAAGCCGAGTTCGCCGCGCACGGCACGTACGACGACCCGCAGCGGGTCGTCGACCTGCAGCACGAGCTCGAGCGCCTGCGCGCGGCGAGCGAAGAAGCGATGGCCGCCTGGGAAGCGGCCGTCGAATCCCTCGAGGCGAACGGTTAGGCCCAGCGGCCGACGAGGAAGCCGCCCGGGCCGTCGCGGAGAGCGCTGCATGCTGGAATCTCCGGCGACCGCCTCCGACCCGACAGCACTTTCCGCGACCGAGCTGGCGCGTGCGGTCGCTGAGCGGAGGCTCACCGCGCGGGCCGTCGTCGAGGCGCACATCGCGCGGATCGAGGCGGTGAACCCGGCGCTCAATGCGGTCGTCGTGAGGCGCTACGAGGCGGCGCGGGCCGAGGCCGACCGCGCCGACGCGGCGGTCCGCGAGGGCGCGCCGCTCGGCCCGCTGCACGGCGTTCCGCTCACGCTGAAAGAGCAGTTCGCCGCCGCCGGCACGCCGGCGACGCTCGGCGTCGCGCCCGCCGCGAATGCCGACCACGACGGGCCGCTGGTCGCGCGGCTGCGCGCGGCCGGCGCGATCGTGCTCGGCAAGACGAACGTGCCGCAGCTGCTGATCTACAACGAGGCCGACAACCCCGTCTACGGCCGCACCAACAACCCGTTCGACCCGAAGCGCTCGTCGAACGGCAGCAGCGGCGGCGAGGCAGCGATCATCGCCGCGCACGGTTCGCCGCTGGGACTCGGCAGCGACATCGGCGGCAGCTTGCGGTGCCCCGCGCACGCCTGCGGGGTCTGCGCGCTCAAACCGACCAGCGGCCGGCTGACGAACGAGGACGCGCGGCCGGGCGGCTACGCGCACGGCCAGATCGCGATCGTCTCGCAGCCGGGACCGCTCGCGCGGACCGTCGCTGACCTCGCGCTCGCGATGCGCGTGCTCGCCGCGCCGGGACAAGAACGGCTCGATCCGGAGGTTGCACCGGTTCCGTGGCGCGAGCCCGGCGAAGTCGACCTCGCCGCGCTGCGCATCGCGTACTACGAAGACGACGGCTACTTTCCGTCCTCGCCGGCGGTGCGCCGCGCGGTGCGCGAAGCGGTCGCCGCGCTCGCGCAACGCGGCGCGCACGTCGAAGCGTTCACGCCGCCCGACGTCGCGAGCGCGATGCGCGCGTTCTTCGGCATCCTCGCCGCCGACGGCGCGGCGAGCGCGAAACGCCGGCTCGGAAAAAACCGCCGCGACCGACGGATCACGGGCTTGCTCCAGCTCGTCGGCATTCCGGCGCTGCTGCGGCCGCTCGCGATCGCCGCCGCATCTGCCGGCGGTCAAAAACGCCTTTCACGTCAGATGGCGGAGATCAAACCGTCGAGCGTCGACGGCTACTGGTCGCTGGTCGAAACGCAGTCGGCGTACCGCCGTGATTTCATCGCGGCGCTCGACGCGCGCAACATCGACGCGCTCGTCTGCCCGCCGCACGCGCTCCCCGCGCTGACGCACGGCAGCGCGTACTTCCTGGCGACAGCCGCAAGCTATTCGATGCTCTACAACCTGCTCGGTATGCCGGCCGGCACGATCCCGTGGACCCGCGTGCGCCCCGGCGAAGACAAACCGTCCGGCTCGCCGCGTGACCTTGTCGACAAAGCCGCGCTCGAGGTGCAGCGCAACAGCGCCGGCCTGCCGATCGGCGTGCAAGTCGTCGCCCGCCACTGGCGCGAGGACGTCGCCCTCGCGGTGATGGCCGCGCTCGAATCGGCGACGCCGTGAAGCGTTAGCGGTTTCGGCGGTACGGCGTTCTGCCGATCGCTTTCACTTTCCGCGGCAGATCACGTTGCGGATCATATGCGCGCATCACCGCACCTCGCAACTCGCACAGCCGGTCGCGGAACACGACAAGGCTCGGTTCCAGCTCCTCGCCTCGCCACTTCGCGCTCGGAAGCGGATCGCTACGACTCGCTTTGAGTCATAGGCGGCCTTTCCAAGGCGCTGCGTCGCCGGATTGTCCGACATCAGCCATTCGCCGGTCAGTTCCTGAAACTCCGTCTTGAACAGCTTGTGGTTCGCCTCATCCGTCATGTCGAGCACCGCGCTCGGAATCTCCAGCTCGACGACGACGAGCAGGTGAGGCTCCCCGCGGCGCACGACGAACTCGGACGGACCGCCGAAAAGCATTCCGACCTCGAGCAACGCGGTGATGGGCGACTGCGCAAAGTACAGCGCCGGAATCTCGCCTCGCCGGTGATACCGCCCCGGGCTGTACTTCGCGCCTTCGGCGCTCAGCAGCGAGTCCGCGTATCGATATTTCGAAACGTGGACCCAGTGGCCCGCGGTCGTCGCGAGGTTGAGATCTTGGTTGCTGAAGATCTTGGCGAGCCGCTTATCCGGCGCCAAGACGTCCTAACTGTAGACGCCGGCCTCGAGCACCGCTTGCAGCCGCTCGAGCGGTTCCACCCGGCCCTCAACCAACACCTCGAGGGGCTTCTTGTTTCCGAAGGCCATGATGGGCGTGTGAGCCCATTTCCGAAGGACATCCCGGCCGCCGAGCTCCCGCTCCAGTCCAATGCAGACTTGATCGACGCGCCTAATGGCGGTCTTCCGCTCCATCGGCATCGCGTGGAGGGCCCGATGAAGCGTTTCGCCGTCGACGCCTAGGCGGTCGGCGATGCGGTTCAGCGCGTGCCGGGTCGCCGGCGTGCAGATCGGGCAGTCGCTGACCGGCGCGCTGCTGCCTTTTCGAGCCCTTCTCCGGACGCGCGAACGAAGAGCGGCGCGACCGCTCGCGCGACCAACCAGCTCTGCCGAACTCGTTCTCTTCATCGCAACCTTTTTCGAAGAAATCGCCGGGCACGTCCGGCTCGGGCGGCCAGCCTTGCCCGCGCCAGCCAGTATACGACGCCTGGCCATGACATGTCTCTACCTAACTAGATACGCCCGCGGGATCAGATCGGCTAGCCGGCGTTGAATATTTCCCCATGGATCAGTTGGCACAGCTCGGCGAGCGGCTCGTTCGCTTCCGCACTCAGGCCGGGATGGACGTGGAAACCGCCGCCGCGGTCGCCGACGTCAACACCGACCGGCTCGACCTCGCCGAATCCGGCAGCGTCGCGCTTGACGAGCACGAGCTGGACCGGCTCGCGCGCGCATACGGCATCGATCCGACCGAGCTGTTCGGCGGCCGCATCACGCCGCTCCAGAACTACGCCGGCGGCTAGGACCCGTAAAGTCTTTTCCGAACGCTCAAGAACCGCTTTTGCTTGTAGGAGAACAGCATGGGCTCTTCGCGCGTTCGCACGCTCGCCGTCGCCGGGGTTGCGGCCGTCATGGGGTTGGTGCTCGCCGGGGCCGTCTCGCAGGCGCAAAAGTCCGGCGGCGGCCACTACACCCTCGCTCAAGCCCGCAGCGGCGCTGCGGTGTTCAGCGGGCAATGCTCGCAGTGCCACGGCGTCAACCTCCAGGGCGGCGCCGGTCCGGCGCTGGTCGGCTCAGCCTTCCAGCAGTACGTCGGTAAGTCCGGAACCGCGGCTTCGTTGTACGATTTCATTAGTAAACAGATGCCGGCCGACCACCCCGGCTCGCTCACGCAGCAGCAGTACCTCGACGTCACCGCTTACATTCTGCAGCGCAACCTCTATCCGGCCGGCGACGTCCCGCTGACGAAGAGCACGTTGGCGCAAGTCGCGCTCGGCGGCGGCACCGTCACGCCGAAGGGGCCGAAGCCGGCGAACAACGCCGAGATCGTCCGAGCCGCGCCGCCGCAGAACACGGTCTACTCGAAGCTGCCCGGCAACGCCGACGTGAACATCACCGACGCGATGATGGCTTCGGCCGGCCAGAGCGGCACCAACTGGCTGCTGCCCGGACGCACCTACGACAACGCGCGCTATTCGCCGCTCAACCAGATCAACGACACCAACGTCGGTTCGCTGCAGCTGGCCGGGATCGCGCAGACCGGGATGACCGCGTCGTTCGAGACGACGCCGATCGTCGTCAACGGCGTCATGTACGTCACCACGCCGACCGTCGCCAACAAGATGAAAGTGATGGCGCTCGACGCGACCAATGGCCGCTCGATCTGGGAGACGGTCTACTCGCTGGGAACGTTCCAAATCTGCTGCGGCCCGGTCAACCGCGGCGCGGCGGTTGGATACGGAATGGTCTACGTTCTCACGCTCGACGACAAGCTGCTCGCGCTCGACGCCACGACCGGGAAGTCGCGCTGGACGGCGAGCGTTGCCGACCCGACCGTCGGCTACTCGGAGACGATGACGCCGCAGATCTACGACGGCCTGATCATCGTCGGCAGCTCCGGCGGCGAGTGGCCGATTCGCGGCTTCGTCGCCGCGTACGACGCGAAGTCCGGCAAACAGCGCTGGCGCTGGGACGCGACCGATCCGAAGACCTACGCCGGCGACTCCTGGAAGCGCGGCGGCGCGATGGTGTGGACGACGCCCGCGCTCGATCGCAGCCTGGGGCTGATCGTGTTCTGCACCGGCAATCCGAATCCGGATCTCGAGGGCGACGTTCGCGGCGGCGACAACAAGTGGAGCGACTCGATCGTGGCGCTCGACGTGCACACCGGGAAGCTCAAATGGGGCTACCAAGAGATCAAGCACGACGTGTGGGACTACGACGCGGTTAGCAACGTCGTGCTCTTCGACGTGCACCAGAACGGGCAGACGATTCCGGCGGCCGGTGAAGCGGGGAAAGTCGGCTGGTTCTACATCGTCGACCGCCGCAACGGCAAGCTGATCAAACGCTCCGACGCGTACGTCGCGATGACGAAGAACATGTTCAGCCAGCCGACCGCGAAGGGCGTCGTGATGCTTCCGGGCGCGAACGGCGGCGCGGAGTGGTCGCCGCCGGCGTACTCGCCGCAGACGCACTACGCCTACGTCCTCGGCATGGACCAGCTGATGAACTTCACCACCCACAAGGACCCGTACCAGTCGGGACGCATTCGGCTGGGCAGCGCGTTCACCAACGTCGCGCCGCACGGCGTGCAGGACGGCCGCTTCGTCGCGATCGACACTGAGACCGGAAAGATCGCCTGGACGGTGATGACGCGGCAGCCGCTGATCGGCGGCGCGCTCGCCACCGCGGGAAACCTCGCGTTCTTCGGCGAGGGGAACAGCTGGTTCAACGCGGTCGACGCGAAGACCGGAAAGCGGCTGTGGCGGTTCAGCCTCGGCGCCGGCGTCAACGCGCCACCGGTCACCTACGAGGTCAACGGCCAGCAGTACGTCGCGGTCGCCGCCGGGGGAAACTTCCAGCTGACGTTCCCGTACGGCGACACGATCGCGATCTTCAAGCTGGGTTCGGGATCCGGAACGGGTTCACGCTAGCGGCAAGGTCGCGCAGCCGCCGGTAGCTCGCGTCGTCGCTCGCCGCCTCGTACAGCGTGTCGAGCGCGAACAGGTGGTGCCACGGAGTCTCGCCGAGGAGGGCGAGCTCCGCCAGCCACGTACCGGACGGACCGCTCGCGTCGATTCCGTTTCGCAGCACGTCTTCGGCGAATATCTCGCGCAAGAACGGGGGCGCGAACGCGCGGTAGCGCTTGTAGACTTCGAAGAACTCGAACGCCGCGCGCAGGGTCGCGGCGTGGTTCGCGCCGCTCGCGTTCGCGTGGTTCGCGCGGACGCGAAACGCCGTCAGCGCTTCGGTCGCGACGAAGATCTCATGCTTTTCGAGCAGCCTGATCCAGCGGTCGAAATCCTGTAGGTTGGTGAGCCGCGGATCGTCCGGCCCGATCTCGTTCAGCACCGCGCGCCGCACCATCGCGCTCGGCGCGCACAGCGAGTTGCCGCGAAAGAAGAACCGCCGCAGCCACGCCCGCCGCGGCGGGTTCGGCTCGTCGAACGGGAAGTCGAAGAGCGCGCCGAGGCCCGCGACCGGCTCGCCGTCTTCGCCGACCTGCCGCGGAACGGAGAACACCGCGGCGACGTCCGGGTGCTCGCGGAGAAACGCGACCTGCGTCTCGAGGCGGCCGGGCAGCGCGAAGTCGTCGGAGTTGAGGATCGCGACGAACTCGCCGCGCGCCCGCGCGACCGTGGCGTTCATCGCTTGCGAGATTCCGCGGTTGCGCTCGAACCGGACGAAGTCAACGCGCGGATCGGTGAAGCTGCGGATGATCTCCGGCGTGGCGTCGGTCGAGCCGTCGTCGGTTACGACCAGCTCGAAGTCCTGAAATGACTGCGTCAGAATGCTGTCGATCGACTGCGCGACGTACTTCTCGTGGTTGTACGCCTTGATGACGACCGAGACGGTGGGCCGTTCCATCTCAGAAGTCCGCCAGCCCGGCTTCCCGGATGCGCGCCGGGTTGCCGAACGCTTTGGTCCGCGCGGGGACGCCCGCGACCACGACCGCGCCCGCGCCGACGATCGCGTGCTCGCCGATCTCGACGTTCGGCAGCACGACCGCGCCGGCGCCGATCGTCGCGCCGCGTCCCACCTTGACGTAACCACCCAGCACCGCGCTGGGTCCGAGCGATGCGAACGCGGCGATCTCGGCATGATGGCCGATCGAGACGCCGCGGTTCACGACGACGTGCTCGCCGATCACCGTCTCGGCGCCGACGATGCAGCCGGCGTTCACGAACGTTCCGCCGGATACCGTCGTCGACGCCGCGACGATCGCGGTGGGATCGAGCAGCGCCTCTGGAAAGCCGAACCCGAGCGCAAGCGCTTCGGTGGTCGCGGCGAAGCGGTTCGCCGGCGTGAACAGCGGGCAGAAGCACGGCCACGACGTTGCCCCCGGCGGAAGCTCGCGCACGCCGGCGATCTTCGCGGCGTCGCCGAAGTACGCCGGACCGTCGTAGTTCTTGACCGCCGCGCCGACCTCGCGACCGAGGCGGCGGCAGGTTTCCACGTACTCGACGACGATCGGCGAACCGACCGCGAAGAGGACGATCGGGTTCAGGCGCTCAGCTCCCAGCGCTCAAACTCGGCGTGATCGCGAATGTAGTCTGCCTCGTCGTACGCCTGTTCGGCGAGCACGGCGAGCACGGTGCCCGGCGCGAACTTCACCATGTCGAGCCAATAGCCCGCGGGAAGATACAGCGCGCGGCCGGCGCGCTCGAGCGGAATGACGTCGACGTGGCCGTGCGCTTCCACGTGCAGCTCGACGCTGCCCTGAACGCAGACCAGAAACTTTGCCTGCGTGCGGTGCGCGTGGCCGCCGCGCCGCGCGCCGGCCGGCACGCCGGTGATGAAGTAGAACCGTTCGATCACGACGCCGCGCGTGGCCAGCTCGCTGACGAACAGCGAGCCGCTCGCATCCGCGATTTCGGTAAAGTCGAAGACTTCGTATGGTTTAAGCAGCGTCTGAGCCACGCCCGCCTCTTGGCGAATTGCCCGCCCGCTTACTGCCGAATAACGAAACCCTAATAATTCGAGTAGGGTCCGGCAGGCCGATGACCCCGCCGCGCCGGAACAATCGTCCGATGCGCGCCGTCGCTCTCCTCGCCGCATTGCTCCTGCTTTGCAGCGGATCCGGTGTCGCGGCCCCCGAGCCGCCGCCCGATCGCGTGTACGCGCTGGTTGGGAAGTGGACGTGCTCGTCGCCGGACAAGCCGGCCCACACGACGACGTTCGTCGCCACGCGTGACGGTAACTCGGTCGACGTGGTTCGCCACGTGCGGCCCGCCACCGGCGCGCCGTACACGGCGCACGACCGCTTCACCTACGACCCGAGCGGCACTTGGCACGTCGAGGTCGATGCCGGCTCGCCCCGCGCATTGCAGCTGACCGGCCCGGCGTGGGATAAAACGAAGCGCGACTGGGCAGCCGAAGCACACGACGACAGCGGCGCGCTCGTGCGTCTGAGCTTCATGGCGTTCAGCGGAACCTTCATGCGAACGGTGACGCACCAACAACCGCTTGGGAAGACGCAGTCGTGGTTCAGCGACTGGTGTGCGAGCGGCGACGCGTCGCCCGCCCAGCGCAGTTGCGAGACGCCAAACGTGCCGCCGCATACGGTTGTCGCGGCGGAGCCCTCGACGGAGGGCATTCCGAAAACACTGAGGGGCACGGTAAACCTCATCGTCTCGCTCGACGAAGACTCGAACATCGAGTCGGTGTCGGTCGCATCGAGCCCGTCAGCCATCTTGAGCGCCGCCGCGGTCCGAGCCGCGCGTCAATCGACGTTCCAAACGATGGTCAAGTCCTGCTACGCCATTCCCGGGCGCTACCTCTTCACGGTAAAATTCGGCCCGTAGCGCTCGGCGGAGCCGTCCCCGAAGCGAAGGTGGCAACATTCGATTCGCGGCGGGCGACCCAAATGCCGAAGCCGCACGAGGCGAGGAGACACACGCCGACGGCCGCGATCGACGCTTCGAGGCCGAAGGCGCCGCCGGTCATGACGAGCGGTCCGTGGAGCTCGCCGTACAGCCGCGCATGGGACGGCATCGTTCCGGAGATCGGCGTCCCGAAGACGAAGCCCTCGGCGAAGTTCCAGCCGGCGTGCAGGCCGATCGGCAGCCACAGCCGGTTGGTCGCCGCGTACGCGAGCGCGAGCAAAACGCCCGCTTCCAGCGCGATTGCAACGGTGCTCAGCACCGACGCGCCCGGGTTGAACGCGTGAAAGAGCCCGAACGCGACCGCGGACACCGCGACGCCGATCCACGTGCCCGCGACGGTCCGAATCGTGCGAAAGACAAAGCCCCGAAATAGGATCTCCTCGGTAACCGCGACGAGCAGCATCGACAGCGCTCCCGCCGCAAGACCGTTCCAGCCGCCGTACCCGTGCACCACGAAGACGTCGGCGAGCGCGAGAAGGCCGATCGCTGTTGAAAACAGCGCGAGCCCGACGACGATGCCGAGCAGCGTCTCCGGGATGAGCGCGCGCGGCGCCAGCTCGGTGACCGCCCGGCGCTCCACGAAGCGCACCCAGCCGACGTAAATTGCCAGCGCGACCGCGCCGACGACGACGGCGCCGACGGCCTCGGAAACGTGCGCCTGCCGCAGCGGAAACTGCACGATGCTGATAACCACGAGAAACACGATCAGCCCGAGCACCATGATGCCGAGCGTCCGCAAAGCGGCGAGAAGCTTCATGGCGCAGCTACGGCGTCTCGCCGGTCAAGGTTTCGGAAGGCCGCACCTGGCGGTGCTCACTTCACGAAGAACAAACCGCCGATCCCGATCACGTACAGCGCTAGGACGAGCAGCGAGTCCAGGCCGGCGCCGAGAAGCATGCGCTGCGAGCGCAGGATCACGCCGACGCAGTAAACGGCGGTGAGCAGCGCGCCGAGCGCGGCGAGGTAGAGGTCCGGGCCTTGCGCGTCGGGGAGCAGGGGCTTGTTGCTGAGCAGCGTCGCGAACAGGAACAGCACCGGAAGGAACGCGTTCCCTCCGATGATATCGCTCATTGCGAGCTCGTAGCGGCCAGCTTTGATCGCGTACAGGCCGGTCGTCACTTCGGGCAGCGCGGTGACCGCGGCGAGCAGCGTCGCACCGAAGATCACGCCTTGCATGTGCCAGCGCGTCGTGAGGACGTCGCTGCTGAGCGCGAGCGCGACGCCGGCGAGCAGCGTCGCGATCGCGCCGACCGCGAACAGCACGTAGATTTGCGAAATGGGACGGCGCTGCGGCGCGACGAGCCTAGACTCTTCGGCGATCGACTCGCGTGCGGTGCGCCAGCCCTGGTTGTCCTCGTGGTGGCTGATGAGGAAGAGGCTGCCGATCCAGGCGGCGAGGATCGCGAGCTCGGCGGGCGTCGTGCGCGCGAAGATCAAGCTCGGCGGCGAGAGCGCGCCCAGCACGCACAGCATGAGGATCGCGATCAGCACCAGCCCTTCGAGCGCGATCGTCAGCGAGGAGACGAGCGAGGAGAGCGGGACGCGCGAGCGCAGCCCCGGCCCGTCGAGCAGCACCAGGACGACGGTCTGGATCGCGATCCCGCCCAGGATGTTCCCGACCGCGAGCCCGAGACTGCCGGTGTAGACGCCGCCGACGACGATCGCGACCTCCGGCAGGTTGGTCGCGATCGCGAGGAAGACCGCGCCGCCGAGCCCTTCGCCCCAACCGAAGTGCGCGTCAATCGCGTCGGTGGTGGACGCGAGAATTCCGCCGGCCCACCAGATCAGCGCTCCGGCGGCGGCGAAGATCACCAGGACCAGCGGCGTGGAAAGGGCCTGCACGACGAAGTCCGTATCCCCGCAGAACGTCTCCCCACACCGCCGCGCAGCCGCCGCATATGACGTCCACCGCCGACCGGGTCAACTATCTCAACATCGGCTTGATGGCCGCGTCGTGCGGCATCGCCTACGTCGTGCCGTTCGAGCTGTTCCTCTTCTCGTACGCGGTGCTGGGGCCGCTGCACTATCTCACCGAGATCTCGTGGCTGCACGACCGCGGCTACTTCGTGCGGACGCGCCGCGACGCGGGCGCCGGCCGCGCCGCGCGGGTGTGGCTGGGGCTGGTGACGCTGACGATCGCGGTGATGATGTACGGGCTGCTGGCGGAGAAGCTCTTCGCGGCGAAGGTGTCCCCGGCGTGGGAGATCGGGCTCGTCTATATGGTGTTCGTGACGGCGGCGCTGTTCGTCGCCGGGAAAAACCGAGTCGCCGCGGCGGCGGTCGTCGTGCTGACGATTCTCTCGCTGCTGCTGTTCAACGGCACGCGGGCCTACGGGCTGATCGCGCTGCTGCTGGTGACGATCGTGCACGTCTTCGTCTTCACCGCGGCGTTCATTCTGTTCGGCGCGCTGAAAAGCCGCAGCCGGTCCGGCGTGCTGTCGCTGGCGGTGTTCGCGCTGTGCTCGGTCAGTTTCTTCGTCTTCGCGCCGGACACGTTCGCCTGGGCCGGCGGCGACTTCGTGCGCAGCAACTACGGCTCGTTCCAGCAGCTGAACGCGGAGCTGATCAAGATCTTCAACTTCGGACCCGGCACCTCGCTCTACGAGATCTATGACTCGCCCGCGGGCCTGACGGTGATGCGCCTGATCGCCTTCGCGTACACGTATCACTACCTGAACTGGTTCTCGAAGACGTCGATCATCAAATGGCACGAGGTTCCGAAGAGCCGCTCGATCGCGATCGTCGGCCTGTGGATCGTCTCGCTCGCGATCTATGCGTGGAACTACCAGCTCGGCTTCGTGGTGCTGTACTTTCTCAGCGTGCTCCACGTCATGCTCGAGTTTCCGCTGAACCATCAGAGCTTCGCGGGAATCGGCCGCGAGCTGAGCGCGATGCTGCGCCCTGCCCGACGGGAGTCGGCAGCCGCGCGCAGCGGCTAGGACCGACATTGAAAGCAGAGTCTGAATCCGTCGGGGTCGGCCAGCCAGATCTGCTTCATCCCGTAGTGCGTCGTCCGCGGCTCTTCGACAGCACATCCGCTCGCACGAAGGTGCCGGAACGCCGCGTCGACATCGGGACAGTCGAAGTACAGCTCGGTATCCTCATGGCCCGCGCAGCGCACCGGGTCGCGTTGCGCCGGCCGCTCGTCGTCTTCGTAGCGTTCGTTCAGCATCAGCATGACGTCACCATGACGGAGCATCGCCCAGACGAGAGACCCGTCCGGTTCAGCGGTATGGACCACCTCGAAACCGATCGCGTCCCGGTAGAACGCGACCGATTCGCGCATATCGAAGACTTCCAGCAGCGGCGTCAAGCCGCGAACGTCGATCGCCATACGATCCCCTTGTGTCCGGCCCGGCCCACCGGGAAACGGTGACGGACAGCGAACAGTCGCGATGCTGAGAACGGAGGTGTCCCCGATGTCGAAGCGGTTCGGGCTGCCCTTGTTCGCCGGAGCGCTGCTGTGCTTCGCCGCGCCGGCCGGGAGTCAAGCCGTGCTGCCGGAGGGGCCCGGTAAGGAGATCGTGCAGACGGCGTGCGCGCAGTGCCACGCGCTCACGACGGTGACGCGCGCCGGCTACGACCGCGCCGGCTGGAGCAACGTCGTCGCGCAGATGCGTAACCAGGGCGCGCAGCTCGCGCCGGCGCAAGTCGACACGGTCGTCGACTACTTGGCGAAGAACTTCGCCGCGAAGAGCGCGCCGGCCGCCGTCGTCGTGCCGGGCAGCGTGCAGGTGACGATCCGGGAATGGATCGTGCCGACGCCGGGTTCGCGACCGCACGATCCGCTGGCCGCGCCCGACGGTTCGATCTGGTACACCGGACAGATGGCGAACGTGCTCGGCCGCCTCGATCCGGCGACCGGCACGTTCAAGGAATACCATCCGCCCGTCGCCGGCTCGGGTCCGCACGGCTTGGTGATGGACCGCGGCGGCAACGTCTGGTTCACCGCGAACTTCAAGGCCTACATCGGCAAGCTCGATCCGAAGACGGGCGCGTTCACGACGTACAACCTCGATCCGGCGGCGCGCGATCCGCACACGCCGATCTTCGACCGCAACGGAACGCTGTGGTTCACCGTGCAGGGCGCCGACATGGTCGGGCGGCTCGACCCGCGCACCGGCCAGACGCGGGTGGTCAGCGTGCCGACGCCGCGCGCGAACCCGTACGGGATGGTCGTCGACTCGAAGAACGCGGTGTGGTTCGTCGAGTTCGGCAGCAACAAGATCGCGACGATCGATTCGGCGACGATGGCGATTCGCGAGTACCCGCTGCCGAACGCCGGCGCGCGCCCGCGCCGCATCGCGATCGGGCCCGACGACGTGATGTGGTACTCCGACTACGCGCGCGGCTACCTCGGCCGGTTCGACGCGAAGACGGGCCACGTCACCGAGTGGCCCTCGCCCGGCGGCCCGAGCTCGCGCCCGTACGGCATCGCGTGGTTGAAGAACGCGGTCTGGTACAGCGAGTCCGGCGTCGAGCCGAACGCGCTGGTGCGCTTCGACCCGCAGACGCAGAAGTTCCAGACGTGGACGATCCCGTCCGGCGGCGGCGTCGTGCGCAACATGATGCCGACCACCGACGGCAAGAACTTGGTGCTGGCCTGCAGCGGCGTGAACCGCGTCGCGCTCGTGACTGTGCAGCCCTGAAATGTAGGCGTTCGGCTCGTTCGATGAGAAGGCGGGACCATGGAAAGCAAGCGTGAGACCGTTCAGTACCAGCGCGTGATCCTGGACGAAAAAGAATACCGGGACACGCACTTCAACGAGTGCGAGCTGGTCATCACGGGGAGGGGGCCGATCCGCCTCTTCAACTGCACGTTCGGGTCGAACCATCTCGGCTTCGACGGCCCGGCAGCGCGGGCGATCGACTCATTGACGGGCATGTACGCGGAGCCGACGTTCAGGCCGTTCGTCGAGGCGGTCTTCGATCAGATCAAGACGGGATACAGCGGCGTCAGCAAGTGGAAGCAGTAGCCTAGGGCGTGGTCACGGGGCCTTCCGGCGGGCCGATGTAACCACAGTTCGCGCACTCGTGCAGCCGCGCCCAGGCGGCGTACTGCCGCGACCACGTGTACGTGTTCCAATGCAGGTCACGGATCGCGATGAACAGGAACAGCGCCGTGGCGATCCAGAGAATATGCCAAGCGAGCCCGATGATGAACGATATCCCGATGATGATGATGCTCGGGTCGACGTTGCGCTGCCGAGGCTCACTTTGCGGGACGGCCGAGCCGCTCGCAGACCCCGTCTTGGCCGCGTCGTCGGAGCCCAAGACGCTTCGAAGCTGATCGGATCCGCAGCTGGGGCACAACATCTCGAACGTGGTTCTACGGACCGGCCCGCGCCGCCCTGGCATGCTCAGCGCTCGTCCAATCAGCGCAGCCCGCCGACTTCGCCGAGGTAATGCTGGCGATGCAACTGCGAAAGCACGTCGACGACGCTTTCGAAGCAGTTCGCGCAGAACAGCCTAGCGGGAGTGTGCCTTCGCGGGGCAGACCGCGAAGAACGGGGCCGTACTTCCGTAGACGTAGAGCCGGTAGCACGTCCCGGCGACCACCGGCTCCGGCTGCGGCGTGCTGAGGTGCGACGAGCTGTCGTACGACTTGTCCTGGAGCACCCAGTCGGTCTGGAGAATCGCTGGTTTGCCGTCGGAAAGCCGCACGAAGTATTGGGCGAAGCCCTCATCGCTGCCGCCGCCGACCACGTCGATATAGCGCTTGAAGTGCAGCGTGCGGACCGGCTGCGCGAAGTGCTGTTCGGGTGAGATCGGCTTCGCAGTCGAGTCGTAGACGCTGACCTGATACACCGGAACGCGGGTGAGCGCACCGTCGCGTTCGATGACGTAGATGTCTTCGAGCTGCAAATTGCGTCCGCCGATCGCGTTCACCGTGACCCGGAAGAGCGGGTTCTTCTCGCCCGGAACGGCATAGAAACCGGTCACCGGATAACCGTCGCCGCCGAAGGCGTCTGCACCGTTCGATGGATGCGCGACGAGTTGCGCTTGATGGCCGTCACGGTCGGTATACGAAACGCGGACCGTGCCCGGCGAGGTATATTGCGCGTTGAGAATGCGAGCGGCAGCGGCTGCGCCGAGCCCCTTTGCTTCAACATACCTCGGCGGAGGAGATGGCGTCGGCGGGGGCGCCGGAGGGACAGATGGCGCCGGCGACGCAGCGACCAGCGCCAAAACGCCTACCGCTAACGAAAGCGCGTTCACGCGATGCACCATTGACGCCATCCTCCGCTTGATGAACAAAACGTGAGCGCGGCTTAGTCAGCCCCGGGCGCACACTCCTGCTGCGAACGTTAGCCTCGGGGTCGTCTCGCTCGCGATACGAATTTCATTGCACATCGAACACTTGTGCGGCATTTTGTGGTATACTGATATGAGGAAGGACGACACGATAAGCGTGACGTCGTTCCGCAAAAAACTAAGCGGCCCGATCGGCGCTGAAACACCGACCGGGCCCGTCACCCGATGGAGAATCATCGAATGACAATCGGTCAATTCGACGCGCTCGCGTCGATCACCCGGCCACCATCCCGCACGCGGGATCGCGACCGCGGTTCCCTCGCCCGAATCGCGTGGCTGCTTGCCCGATTCATCCGCCGCGAGGCCGTCCACTACGAGCTCTACGAAGTCCGCTTCGGCGGCTCGGTGCGCGCCTTCCGCCGCGACCTCGCGGCACTCCGGAGCGCCCGCATCTATCGCGGCGGCACGCTGCTGGGGAGCGACGTATCGTGAGAAATGTCGTACCCTTCAAGGCTCCCGAAACGTTCGCGCGTTTCGGCATCGACTGGACACGAGCCGCCAAGAATGAGGAGGAACGCATCCTGCGCGAGGCGTTCCTGACGTACGAGACCTCCTGCGGCATGAACGGCCTCACGTCGCTCCTTCTGCTCGCGACCGTGGCGCGCCGCCAGGGAACAGTCGCGGAAGATCTCCAGGGCGCTGCGGACTTCGCCGAGATCATGCTGGCCATGCAACTGCGCAAGCACCAAGACGACGTCCTAGCCGGCGTTCAGTCATACCTCGCCAGCAACGGTTCGATGTGGTCGTGAGCGCGTCTGAGAATCCCGTCAGGCCGGTACCCACCTTGAAAGCCGGCACTTGGTTCGACGGGAACGGAGACCGTGCCGGCTCCGCATCGCTACGGGAGCCGTGCGGGAGGGCTCGAACGAAGAACTATGCCGTCCAGGCCTCGATTCGGTGATCGGCCTGCAGCGAGCTTCACGATGCTGTGGCCCGCGTACTATTGCCGCACAATACGGCAGATGCACCGGGAAAACCCGGAGCCGCTTCGGTTTCTGTGGGGCGGGCACAACCTTCAGACGCGCTTCAGCCACTTCGGCGTTCGCGCCGGCGACACGGTCTATCCCGTGATGATCGCGCAGCGGCGCCCCTACCTTGTCGGCCGCATGACGGTCGCGTCGGTTGCGGACCTGAGCGAGTACCTGCAAGACCATTCCCGCGATCGAGCCTACGTCTATCACCGCTGCGCGACCGAGGCGCTGATCGGCGCGCATGGCTCGTTCCTTCACTTCGATCTATCGGTCCCGTCCAATGTGCTGGAGCGGTGGCGCTTCAGCGCCAGCCGCGGCGAGCGCCCCATCAGAGGGCTAATCGAGGGCGAGCTCACAATCCCGATGACCTTCCAAGGAACGTACCGTCTCTCCGAAGCAACCGCAACCGACCTCTTCGACCTCCTCCTCGATCACGAAGCCAAGAAGCAACTGCAGACCCGACGCGATTTAAGGAACCCATGGCCAAGCTGATCTACTCGGCGATCACGTCACTCGACGGCTACGTGGCGGACAGGAACGGCAACTTCGACTGGGCTGCGCCGGACGAAGAGGTGCATGCCTTCGTCAACGACCTCGAGCGGTCGATCGGAACATACCTGTACGGTCGCCGGATGTACGAGACGATGGTCTACTGGGAGAGAGCTGCCACCGGTGCGGATCAGCCGTCCGTCGTGCGAGACTTCGCGCAGATATGGCGCGCGGCTGAGAAAGTCGTCTATTCCAAGACGCTCCGGACAGCATCCAGCGCAAGGACTCGGATCAGACGCGACTTCAACGCCGACGTGGTCCGCCATTTAAAAGAGAGCTCCGTCCGAGACATCACCGTCGGCGGCCCGGAGCTGGCCGCCCGAGCACTCAAGGCCGGCTTGGTCGACGAGCTGCACCTGTTCATCGTACCTGTGGCGGTCGGACACGGCACATCGGCTCTGCCCAACGATTGGCACGCCCGACTCCAACTGCTCGACGAACACCGCTTCCGCAGCGGCGTGGTACACCTTCACTACGGAATCCGGCAGAACCACTAGCCGCGGTTAGTGGAAATTGCCGCTTTGGTATTGCTTTTTCAGCGCAGACCGCTCACGATCGACGGATGTGGAGAACGATTTTCGGCCCAGCATCCTTTTGGAGCCTCAAACCGTTGGCGCAAGTCCGTACGGGGCGGCCGGAGAGCATACAAGGCGACGCAGCACCGCCACGCGATTCGTACCTAGCCTTGCAGCAACGTCAGCAACGATTTGCCTGGGCGGTGATCTCCCGTGCTCTGGACGGGAGCGCGCGCCGAAATCGCGCCGTCACGACGCAGTTCTTCGTCCTGATTGTGACCCAAGCAGTCATTTACGCGACCATGCTCGACAACCCTAAGAACCATAACCATACCATTGCCGATTGGGTACCGATCTTTGCGGCATCGATTCTGGCGATCCTTGGAATCGCTCTTAGCGTCCTCGATCGCGAAGGCCCAATGCCGCCGAACCCTAGGGCGCAGGCCTTGGCCGGACCGGACGATGTATGGGCGCAGTACATCAAGAAGTGCGCCTCCGCCGCGAGCTTCAATAAAAGACTGCGCCTTGTGAAGACAATCATTTTGGGCGTAGCATTTGCCCTGACGGTGATTCCTCTGATCGTCGCATCCCTAGCGCACCCGATCGGATAGCGAGCCGGGCGCGGCAAATTTCTCGAGCACATCGAACACCCGTGCGGCGACTTGTGGTATAATAACAGGAACGGACGTCACGATATAGCGTGCCGCCGTTCCGCAAACAACTAAAGCGGCCCGATCATTGCTTCCGACACTGACCGGGCCCGTCACCCGATGAAGGAACCATCGAATGACGGGCCGTCATTTCGACGCACCCGCGTCGATCACGCGGCGTCCTGCGCACAGGATCGCGGTCGCGGTTCCCTCATCCAAATCGCGTGGCCTCTCGCCCGATTCATCCGCCACGAGGCCGTCCGCTACGAGCTCTACAAAGCCGTTTCGGATGCTCCACGGGTGCATTTCGTGGCGACATCGCCGCCATCCGGAGCGCCCGCATCTATTGCGGCACCCACCTCATTGCCACAGACTCTTAAGCGGCAGGCGCGCGCTTCGGCGATCGGCTAAGTTTCGGCGCGGCCTTACGGCGGCGAAGCGGGGGAGCGACGACGATTCGACCATAGCGCGACGGTGAGACGCGTATACGTATCTCGACATCGAGGCCCAATTTTGTCGCTACGTCGAACAACTTGTCACTCGTAAAACCAGGCGATTCCGGATCGTTGATCAATTTCGAAATCTTCGGTTGAGGAATCCCTACGCGCGCAGCCGCGCTTACTTGCGTAAGCTTGAGCGCTCGCAGACGAGCGAGAATCGCGGCTCGAAGGTATGCCTTCGCTTGGAGTCGGTCCGCATGCGGCAAGCCGAGATCCGCAAACGTGTTGCCAGAGCCGAGCTCACAGCCTTCTTCCAGCAACTTCAACCACTTCTTATCCATGCTCGATCTCTTTCGTTCTGGCCAAACGCCTTGCGATTCGCTCGACGACATGGGTCGGCGTCGACGCGCCTCTATTCGACTTCTCGAGAACAATGACCGGTCCCGTTTCCGCCTTCGCTACGTAGTACGCCGCGCGGTACGTCACCCGGTCGCCGTCGACGGCGATCTCCATGACGTCACGCAGGGCTCCTTTCATCGGCTTGGCGCGAAGGTCGGTCTCGCCCCACTGAGCTACTTCCACAGCGCGACCGATCACGAGCCGAATGCGGGCAGGATAACTCCTCAGGCTGTTCAGCGTCCCGGGCATCCAAAGAGCCTTCCGCCGCGGCACGCCACCCGGCTTCGCGCCGCTCATTATACCCGTTTAGATATATGTTTGCAAGGGGACGTCATGTTCGGGACGGTGCCCGCTGTCGTCAAGCGCTAGTTCTCGCGGTCAAGACGCGAGGGTTCGGGTCGAAGAGGACGCCAATGCCCGGTGTGGCCGGTCGACAAGCACCCGTGAAGGAGCAGGCCAGCGGCGCGCGTTCCGAGACCGAGTCCCACCGATACGTTGCGCGTACCTATTGCTCGTTGCAGTGTGGATTGTAGTTGCAGCGGATATCCGTTTCTTCATCCAGCCGGGCTTGCTTCCCAGCCTCGTTGGTATGAACATGGATATGCGTTGCTCCTTGACCGTCCACGCACTCTTCCTGATGATGATGTGCGCCAACGATTCACCATCGCTCATGAACTGGGTCATTTTAGGCTTCACGTAGGACGGCCGCTCCTCCTCGAGACTTCCGCGACGCATTTTTCACTGAATGAAAGAAGAACAGGCGGAGAAGTGCCGTCGCCCTATGAAGAGGCCCAGGCGAACCGCTTCGCTGCGGAACTCTTGATGCCACGTAGCACCGTTGAACACTTGTTTAAGGAAAATTTCAATCGGGCTACGAACGAGTTGCTCTTATTAAGACTTCTAGCAAATGCCTTTGAAGTCAGCTCTAGCGCAATACAATATCGTCTCGTAAATCTCGGACTTATGCTGCCTATCAAAGGCTAGTCTTCCGCCGTTTGAGCGAAGTCGGGGGCGGGACACCGGCGTCCTTGTGAGGGCTCGTCGTGCCGTGCCATCTGCGCAATAACCTCTACGTCGAGCTGCTGAACGCTTCCTGCACAATTCGCTCCTGCTCCACTGCATGAGCTCCTGGGTATCCCTCTGATGGACTCGCCCGATACGGCCGGCCCACATACTCGATGTCCGTCAGACCGTTCCGCAATCGCTCTACCAGTCGCCGACGCACGTGGGCGCGAGCACCCATGTTCTTTGGCTCTTCTTGAACCCAGATGACTTCCTGCGCGTTCGCATAACTCGCGATCGTTCGGAGGATCTCTTCAGTTGGGAGCGGGCTGAGCAGCTCTACGCGTACGATCGCAGTTTTCTCCGCATGCTCGTAGAGCGGGCTCGCGATTAGGTCGTAATAGATATGGCCGCTGCAGAGGAGGACGCGCTCCACGCCGTGTTTGTCCTTGCCCTCGTAGCGCGGATCGTTGATTACCTCACGGAATGTGCCTTCTGCCAAATCGTGGATGGTACCGTACGCTGCGCGGTTTCGCAGCAGGCTCTTCGGGGTCATCACCACGAGCGGATACGCCTGCGTCGCCTTTGCCTGCGCGCGCAGCAGGTGGAAGTATTGCGCTGCGGTCGAGCAATTTGCAACGCGGATATTGCCCTCGGCGCTGAGCTGCAAGAATCGCTCGAGCCGCGCACTCGAATGTTCCGGCCCAGCTCCCTCGTACGCGTGCGGCAGCAGCAGCGTCAACCTCGTTTGCTGGCCCCATTTGGCGGCGCCAGCGGCGATGAATTGGTCGATGACAATCTGCGCCCCGTTGTTGAAATCTCCAAATTGGGCTTCCCACAGTACAAGGGCGTTCGGCAACTCGAAGCCGTAGCCATATTCAAACCCCAAGCACGCATACTCGCTCAAGGGCGAGTTGTATATCTCAAACGACGCCTTCGACTCGTTGAGGTGCTGCAGCGGCACGTACTTTGCGTTCGAGCGCGCGTCGTGCAGCACGGCGTGCCGGTGCGAGAACGTCCCGCGCTCCGTGTCCTGCCCGCTCAGCCGGATCGGCGTCCCTTCCGTCAGCAGGCTCGCGAATGCCAGCGCCTCCGCCAAGCCCCAGTCGACTTCGCCGGTCTCCTTCAGCGCCTGCGTTCGCTTCGCGAACTGCTGCTGCAGCTTGCGATTCGGCCGGAAGCCGTCCGGCGCGTGGACGACCTCCTCGGCCCACTTCAGCAGCTTCGTCTTGTCGACGCGCGTGTCCGGCGCCGGCTCGTTCCCCGTCGGGTACACGGCGACGTTGATTAGCTTCGCTTTGAACTCGCCGCTCTTCACGTTCCTGTGGGCTTCGGAGATGCGCGCCGTCGCGGTGTCCATCATCTCCTTGACCTGCTCGTTCGTGAGCACGCCCTGCGCGACGAGCTGCCCGGCGTAGAGCTCGCGCACCGTCGGGTGCACCTTGATCAGGTCGGCTTTCGTCGGCTGCGTGTACGCGGGCTCGTCTTGCTCGTTGTGCCCGAAGCGGCGGTAGCCGATCAGGTCCACAACCACGTCGCGGCCGAACTTGCGGCGGTAGTCGATCGCCAGATGCACCGCCCCGATCGACGCATCGACGTCGTCCGCGTTGACGTGCACGATCGGTACGTCGTAGCCCTTCGCGAGATCGCTCGCGTAGCGCGTCGAGCGGCCCTCGCCGGGATCCGTCGTGAAGCCGACCTGGTTGTTCGAGATGATGTGGATCGTCCCGCCGGTCGCGTAGCCGGCGAGGCCCTGCAGGTTGAGCACCTCCGCCACCACGCCTTGCGCCGCGAACGCCGCGTCGCCGTGGATCAGGATCGGCGCCGCCACCTCGTGGTTCAGCGTCGCGGGGTTCACGCTGTGATCGGTCTGCAGGCAGCGCGTCATCCCCTCGACCACCGCGTCGACCGCTTCGAGATGCGAGGGATTGCTCGCGAGCTCGACGGTGATCTTCGTCCCGACCGGCGTCACGTACTCGCCGTGCGCGCCGTGGTGGTACTTCACGTCGCCCGTCGCGTCGTCGTCGCCGCCCTGCTTCTCCTCGCGGCGCGAGGCCGACTCGAACTCCGAGAGCAGCTCCTCGTACGGGCGGTTCACCACGTGCGCGATCGTCGAGAGCCGGCCGCGGTGCGCCATGCCGAGCACGACGGTCTTCGTCCCGTCCTCGGCGAGCATCGAGATCGTCTCCTCGAGCATCGGCACCATCACGTCGAGCCCTTCGATCGAGAAGGTCTTCTGCGACATGAACTGCTTGCGGAAGTACCGCTCCATCGTCTCGACTTTGATGAGCCGCTCGAGCACTTGCACGCGCCGCTGCGGGGAGAGCGCGATCTTGTGCTTCCCGGTTTCGATGTACTCGCGCAGCCACTCGCGCTGCTGCGTGTTCGAGATGTGCTCGATCTCGTAGGCGATCGTCGAGCTGTACGTCTCGCGCAGCTTCGGCAGCACGTCGGCAAGCGTCTTGCCCGGCAGCTTCACGTTGAGCACCGAAGCCGGAATCGCTTGCATCATCGCCGGCGTGAGACCGTACGTCGCGGGATCGAGGGTCGGATCGTTGGGCGGTTCGCCGCCGAGCGGGTCGAGCGCTGCGCCGAGGTGGCCGTGGCGGCGGTACGCCGAGACGATCGCCATCCCCGCGGCGATCGCGCGCAGCATCTCTTCCGAGGGCAAGCCCGGGATGTCGGCGGTGATCGGCTCGGGCTCTTCGCGCGTGGCGGCCGCGCCGTTCGCGCTGGTCGCGACGCCGCGCACTTTCGCCTGCACGCCGAGCTGCGAGAACAGCGTCTCGTAGAACTGGTCGGCGCCGGCGAGCAATTCGTCGACGCGCTTGAGGTACTCGCCCGACTGCGCGCCTTGGATGACGCGGTGGTCATAGGTCGAGGTCAGCGTCATCACTTTCTCGACGCCGAGCTGCTCCAGCGTCGCGCGCGGCGCGTGCGCGAAGCCGGGCGGGAACGCGATCGCGCCGGCCGCGATGATCGCGCCTTGGCCGACCTGCAGCCGCGGCACCGACGCCACCGTGCCGATCCCGCCGGGATTCGTCAGCGTGAACGTCGCACCGGTTTGTTCATCGACCGAGAGCTTGTTGTCGCGCGCTTTGGCGATCAGCTCTTCGTACGTCGCGCGGAACGCCGGAAAGTCGAGGCTGCCGGCGTTCTTGATCACCGGCACGACGAGGAAGCGCGAACCGTCCTTCCGCTGCGTGTCGACCGCGAGGCCGAGGTGGATCCCGGCTTCGACGCGCTGCGGCTTGCCGTCGGTGCGGCGAAACGAGGCGGTGATCGCGGGCTGCTCCGTCGCCGCGCGCGCGAGCGCGAACGCGATGATGTGCGTGAACGAGACCTTCTCGCTGCGGCCGGCGTGCTTGAGCGCGTTGTTCAACTCGGCGCGGCGCTGCTCGAGCGTGCCGACGTGCAGCGTGCGGAAAGACGTCGCTACGGGGATCGTCAGCGACTGCTCCATGTACGACGCGAGCGTCGCCGAGGAGCCTTTCAGGTCGGCGACCTTCGCTTCGGTCGAGACCGGCGGATACTGCACGGTGGGGGGCGCTGCGGCGGACCCGAGGGCGCCGGTGAAGGCGATCTTGCCGGAGGCGACCGCGGCTTCGACGTCCTCGCGCAGGATCAAGCCGTCGGGGCCGGTGCCGGTCAGCTTCGAGGCGTCGATGTGCAGGCGCTCGACGAGGCGGCGCGCGTGGTGCGACAGGACGCCGCCCGGTTTGCCGTTGCCGCGGCGCTCCGCGGGCGCTTCCGCGGAGCCGGGGGCACCGTAGCTGGGCGGCGTGACGAGTTCGCCCTTCGGGGCGGCCTCCGCGGACGTTGCGCTCTCACCCTTCGACGAGCTCTGGGTGGCATTGTCGCCGCGCGCCCCTGCGCCGGATGCCCTTGGCGCCCCGGCGGTGTCCGCCGGCTTGGAGGCGGTCGTGTCGATCTCGGCGAGGACGGCGCCCACGTTCACGGTCGCGCCTTCGTCGCCGTGGAGGGCCGTGATCACGCCGCTGGCGGTCGAGGGGACCTCGACGTCGACCTTGTCGGTCGTCACGTCGACGATCGTGTCGCCTTCGTCGACCCAGTCACCGACCTTCTTGCGCCACTCGACGATCGAGCCTTCGCTGACCGATTCGCCCATCTCGGGCAGGGTGACGTTGACGAGGGTTTGCACAGCCATCTCCGATTCGGGGCGGGCCAAAGGCCCAGCCTCCTTCTCATCGGATTGTACGTTGACACGCTGCAGGTTGGGAAATAGCGGCTGCCTATCGTAGGCAGAGGGCACGCCTATGGAGCTACGCGACCTTCGGTACTTCGTCGCGGTCGCGCAGCACCGCAACGTGAGCCGCGCCGCCGAACAGCTGCACGTCTCGCAGCCGGCCCTCTCCGAGCAGATCCGCAAGCTCGAAGAGGAGCTCGGGAC